>CAZKNE010000001.1:0-21707 GCA_964554005.1 uncultured bacterium
GTAGCAATCATACCCCAGAAGAACTATGTTGAGGCGACGTGCTTAGTGATGAATCTGTGGCAGAGGGTTGGCGTCTCTTCGTGTTCTTCGTAGGCCGTCTGTTCGATTGGAGGCTGCGCCACTTCAATCTGTGAAATCTGCGTAATCGTCCGACGCCATAGGCTTTGGCCGACGGCTGTCTGTGGAGCGTTCCCTACGCGGGCAAGGCCAAGCCGCCGCACTCTAACCGGACCCTCGTCGAGCCCGACGTCTCTCACTGTGGTTACTGGGGAAGCAGAATTTGCTTGACAGAACACGCGCGATGTTATGTGATTTGGCGGCGCCGAACCCACAATTCGCGGCGGGAGCATTGACGATACCAGTTCCTGCCGGTTGGCGCATCGGGGAAACGTCGAGCCGTGTAGGTGTACTCGAGCAAGAATAGATTTTAGGATCGTGAGATTTGCCAAATAGACTAGACAGCGTGATTCTAAGGAAAGAGGTCTTCTGAGATTTTGCACGGTGGATTAGGGAGGACATCACGATTGAGATCGGCCATCTCACTCTTCTTTGCAGGGCTTCTCACATTGGCGATTCTCGCGCCCTACGCCCGGGCCAACGGCAAGTATGTCTGGCCGCTGACGAAACGTTTCGGGCTGAGCGGTATATTCGGCGAGTATCGCAAGGCGAGGCTGCACACGGGCCTCGACCTGAAGACGGCCGCGGTTACCGGGCTCAGGGTCCGGGCAATCGCAGATGGGGTCATCTATCGCCTTTGTGTGAGGTATCGCGGCTTTGGGAAGGCGCTTTATATTCGCCACCCCGATGGGCTAGTCTCGGTCTATGGGCATCTTGAAGAGTTCGAGAACCGGCGCCTCGGCCTCGAGAACATCGTGTCCGCGAAAAGGAAGGAGACCGGCGAGAGATACCCGGGCGACATCTTCATCTCAGTGCGGGTCAGGAAAGGGCAGTCAATCGGCTATTCCGGCGAAACTGGCTACGGGCCGCCTCATCTTCACTTCGAGCTCCGTCGCGGCGAGGCTGAGCCGATTAACCCGCTTTCCATCTTCAAACAGAAAGACCGCAGTGCCCCCGTCATCAAGAGGCTCATCATTCGCCCGCTCGGGCCCGATTCGCTCGCTGAAGGCCGGCACAATGACCTTGTGATATGGCTCAAGAAGGCACATAGCGTCTATCGCAGCAGCAAGGCGCGCAGAGTTTGGGGGAAGTTCCTCGTCCTCGCCAACGCGTTCGACACCGTCAGCGCCGACAACCACTGCGGAGTGCACAAGATTGCACTATGGCTCGACAATGAACTTGTCTATTCGATGCGTTTCGACAATCTGGATTACGGCTCGAGCTTCTACCGAGGGGGCCTCGTTTTTGACCACAAATACGCTTACTTCCCGCCGTCGAGCTACGTGTATAATCTGCACAACAGATATGGGGTCGCAGACCCGTGGACCGTCGCATGCAAGGGCCGCGGAATACTCGACCTCTCTAGCGAGCCGGGTCTGCACACCCTCACTGTCAAGGCATGGGACGACGCGGGCAACTGTTCCACGGCAACGGCACAGGTCAAATCTGCGCGTCAACAGCCTCGGCAGACCAGGCCACAGGCAGTGTTGTTGACAAAAGACCACCGCAAACAAGTGCCGTTGGTTCAGGTTTGGGATGACTTTGCCGAGGTCTGGGTCCCCATTCCGAGGGCCGCGACCTCAGACGTTGCTCGAACCGTTCTGTTGACGGCGACCGCTTCCTCTGGCCAGAGGCTTCGGCTTAAGCCTGTCGAGCGCTGCTTAGGCTGGCTTTCTGCGAATATCCCCGTGGACGGGCGACTTAGCGGAACAATTAGCGTCTCGATCAGCTCAGCCACACAGGGCAACGCAATCGCACCGAGAACGCTCGCCTCGGCCGTCCAGATCGTGCCGAAGGCCGGCGGCGTCCTGGAGATGAACGGGCTGAGGGCTGAGCTCCCTGCTGATGCGCTCTACTCAGACCAGGTCTTCAAGGTCATCCATATCCCGGTCAAGGAGTTGCCCGGCGTGCCCATCGTTTCGCAACTCGTCCGAAAGGTCGTCCCGGAGGGCATCCCGCTCGACAAAGATGTATTCGTCTCGTTTAAGTGCCCTGTGCAGATGCCTCAGGAGGACGTCGTCCGGTGCGGGCTATACGAGTACAACAGCAAGACCTCTAAATGGAAGTATCGAGGCAACGCTCGCAAGGGCGGCGGCTTCATCGGCTACGGCGTGCGATATCTCTCGACCTTCGGGCTGCTTGTCGATAGGGCAGCGCCCAAGATCGAGCTGGTGGAGCCGAAGCCGGACGCTCGACTTCGCAGAAGGCGCAACCGCCTGGTGGCGAGAATAACTGATGTTGGCTCGGGCATCGACTACAGGACGGTCGTCGCCACGATCGATGGTGCCGAGATCGACGCTGACTACGACCCCGACCGGAAGCTGCTCAAGGGTAGGTTCAACCTGGGTCGCGCCCGCGGCGCTCACAAGCTGTCGATAAGAGCGTCCGACAGGGCCGGCAATTCCGCCAAGCCGCTCGAGGCAACGCTTCACGGAGGGCCTCCGCTCCCGTAAGTGCTCACGGAACAATGCTGAAGATGTGCCGCGTGTTGCACCCTGGTCAGTTACTCAAACCACAGGCCAGAGACTCTGCGGTCTTGGTTGAAAACGACCTTGACGTCGAGTATCGACTTCTTGAACTTGACTGTTACATAGACTATGTCGAACTCGCCAGACTTCTCTGTGCGAGTCTTGACCTGCCCGATGAAACGGCCGTTTGCCGAGAGCATCTTCTCCCAGGTCTTCTTGAGCTCTTTCGCCGGCAGTGCAGCACTTAACCGCTCGTCAAAGCACGCCACCGCGGCATCGTAATCCTTGCCCGATATCTGCTCAACGAAGCCTTTAGCGAGCTGGACCAGCTGCTTGGTGGCCTCGGTCTGCACTTGTTGCTCTTCCGCAGGTTTAGGGCCTGTCTGATCTATCGGCTCGTAGTTCTTGGTCGGGTCGGGCCTCACGAACCACAGTCCGGCTATGTTCTTATTGGTGTCGAAGACCACTTTGGCGTCGAGCTTCGCGAGCTTAAACTCACACTTGACGAAGATACAGACGAACCTCCCGCATATCGCCGCTCGAACGCCAACAAGACCGCGAAGGGGGCCGTTTGCCGAGGTGATCGATGCCCAAGTGTCCGCAAGCTCTTCGGCCGGCAGTGCCTCCTTCATTTCGCTCGTGAAACCCATAACCGCTTCACTGAAAGCACCTGCCGCCATCGAGTTAACGAATTGCAGCGCCAGCTTTGTAAGGTCGGCCGGCGGCGGAATTGGCTTTCCCTCTTTCCGGCAAGAGATGGTTACACACAACAGAATCAATGACACTACAATAAGAGCGCGTCTCATCATGATTGTTGTCTCCCTTCGTTGTGGTCTGACTCGAAGACTGATCGGCATGAGTATCTCGCAGGAAGTGCCAATGCACAAGCTCAGGATTGCCAACAAGCAAGGAGCCTGTGAGTTTGGTGCGTGTTTGGGACTCCGAAAAAGGGTGAGGCGAGGGGCCTTTGCTGGGAGGCAAGGGCGAGGAGCCAAATTAGCCACAATCCGGTCGAACGTGGGGTCAATTGTGTCCTTGACAGCTGGGCTAATGCTTCATTAGGATTGCGTGATATAAGAGAAAAGTAGCTCTGCTTAGTGTTGTTTTTGAATGGAGGAGTTGGCATGTTCGGAGCTTTCAAGGACCAGCTTCGTAAGGAGCTGGATGATATCAAGAGTGCTGGGCTTTACAAAGAGGAGAGGATCATCACCTCTGCCCAGTATTCGGCCATCACGGTGAAAGGCGGCAAGGAGGTAATCAACTTCTGCGCCAACAACTATCTTGGGCTCTGCAACAGCCCCGATGTGGTGAAATACGCCAAGGAGGGGCTCGACAAGTATGCGTATGGGTTGTCGTCCGTTCGGTTTATCTGCGGCACGCAGGACATACATAAGGAGCTCGAGGCAACGATCTCAAAGTTTCTTAGGAAGGATGACGCGATCCTCTATTCGTCCTGCTTTGACGCCAACGGCGGCCTTTTTGAGTGCCTGCTGAAGGACGATTGTGCGATTATCACGGATGCGCTTAACCACGCCAGCATCATCGATGGGATCAGGCTGTGCAAGGCGAAGCGATACATCTACAAGCATCTAGACATGAACGACCTGGAGGCGAAGCTCAAGGAGGCAAAGGGCGCGAGGGTGCGGATGATCGCGAGCGACGGCGTTTTCAGCATGGACGGCGATATCGCGCGGGTGGACGAGATGTGCGATCTGGCTGAGAAGTATGACGCGTTGGTGATGCTGGACGATGCTCACGCCACCGGTTTCGTTGGCAAGACTGGGCGTGGCTCAGCGGAGTATCGCGGCGCTCTCGATCGCGTTGACATCATAACGAGCACCCTGGGCAAGGCGTTGGGTGGCGCAAGTGGTGGCTTCACGGCGGCCCGGAAGGAGATCGTCGAGTATCTCAGGCAGCGTTCACGGCCGTATCTGTTCTCTAATTCGCTGGCGCCTGTCATTGCCTACACCGAGAACGAGGTGTTCAAGATGCTCAGCCGCACGACCAAGCTCCGCGACATACTTGAGGAGAGCACTAAGTATTTCCGCGAGAAGATGACCGCGGCCGGGTTCAACATCAGGCCGGGCGATCACCCGATCGTGCCGATCATGCTCGGGGATGCGAAGCTGTCGCAGGATATGTCGCGAGACCTGCTCGCTCTCGGTATCTACGTCATCGGGTTCTTCTATCCCGTTGTGGCGAAGGGCCAGGCGAGAATACGTGTCCAGTTGTCCGCTGCCCACACGAGGGAGCAGATCGACAAAGCGATAGACGCCTTCACTCAAGTCGGCAAGAAATACGGCGTAGTTTAATCTCACAATTAGCGAAATGAGGGGCGGTTGGTTCACATCAACGGTGGGCTCGCCGCCCTTTTCCCAACTGGTGATCGCTTGAACTTCCAAGACTCAATCTTCGCGCTTCAGCGCTTCTGGGCCGATAATGGCTGCGTAATCGTTCAGCCTTACGACATGCAGCTGGGCGCTGGGACATTTTGTCCGGCGACATTCTTCTCGGTTCTGGGCCCGAAGCCGGCGAAGGTTGGCTACGTCCAGCCTTGCAGAAGACCGACCGACGGCCGATACGGCGAAAACCCCAACCGGCTCGGCCACTACTTTCAGTTTCAGGTGATCATCAAGCCGCCGCCGGAGAACATCCAGGACATATATCTCAACAGCCTCCGGGCGCTTGGCCTTGTGCCCCAAGACCACGACGTCCGGCTCGTGCATGACGACTGGGAGTCGCCCACGCTCGGGGCGGCTGGCGTCGGGTGGCAGGTCTGGCTTGACGGGCAGGAGAGCACGCAGTTCACATACTTCCAGCAGTTGGGCGGGATCGAGCTCGACCCCGTCTCCGTCGAGATTACATACGGTATGGAGCGGATATGCGCCTCGGTTCAGGGCGCAAGAAGCGTGTATGATCTGGACTGGGGCAACGATGTCAAATACGGAGACATATACCACGAGCGCGAGGTCCAGTTCTCGAAGTTCAGCTTTGAGGAGGCCACCGTCGATTCCATGAGGCGCCTCTTTGACCTGTTCGAGTCCGAATGCCTCAACCTGCTCGACCGGAAGCTCGAACAGCCGGCTTACGATTTCTGCATTGCCTGCTCGCATTTTTTTAACATCCTGGACGCAAGGTCTGCTATCTCTGTCGCGGAGAGAGTGGGATACATCGCCCGCGTCAGGAAGATGGCCAAAGCTTGCGCCACCATGTATTGCCAGAGGGTTGCTGAAGGCAGCGAGCAGATCAGACCCAGCGCCGGGTCGGCATAACAAGTCTGACCCGTCGGGCACGTTTGAATGGTGCCTGACCTTCAATACATCTAGTGCTACCGCCTGTTCAGGTGCTTGACCTAATGCTACGCAGTCAAGATACTAACGCTCGTATCTTTGAGCAGACTATTGGGCTATCGAAACCGGGGGTTAGATCAGTTGCAGGATAATGTTAGGCGGACGCTTGGCCTGCGTGGGGTTCTTTCCATGCTTGTTCTGTCGGTCAGGCCGCTCTTGCACCTACTGTTCATGTGCCCCATCGATGCCGTGCGGGTTCGGCTCTTTGTCCGCAGGAACAAACCGAACGATAAGGCGCCGCCGCAGTTCATACTTGCCTCAATCCTTCAATGGTATGACGTGTGGCAGCGCCCACAGCACTTCGCGTCGCGCCTTTCGGGCAAGTTCGAGGTCTGTTTTCTCTGCCCCGTTCCCGTGCACCATATCGTGGGCGAGGTGCGGCTTTGGTTTGGACGTAGGACCAGGCAAGTAACCGGGAACCTGACCATCTTCGCCCCGCTTCTCCTGCCGGGGGAGAACAAGGTCGCGCTCATCCGGGACATGAACCGCCTGCTCTGGGTGTCGTATCTGAGAGAGGCAGCGATCAAGCTGCGGATGGCGAAGCCCGTTTTATGGCTCAACTTTCCGTTCAACGATCGGCTCGTCCGTGCCATGCCATATCGCGCGGTGGTCTATGACGTCATGGATGAGTTCGTCGAGTTCTCGATCGCTCCGAAAGATGCGGTCAAGAGGGAGGCGAAAGTGCTTGAGGCAGCGGCGTTCGTCTCAACCGGAACCTACTCGCTTTACGAGAGAATGAAAGGGCTTCACGACAATGTGGAATACATACCTTGTGGCGTCGATTTCGAGTTGTTCAATGCTGTTGCCAGGCACACTCCGGCCCGGCCGCATGACTTCCCCAGGTCGCGGGGGCCGGTGTTAGGTTATTTCGGTAGTTTGAACGAGCGCATCGACGCGGCTCTGATCGAGAGCGTGGCCAGGCGCCGGCCGGGATGGAGTTTCGTTTTGCTCGGGCCATTTCAGCGCAGCTACTCGGGGCGCAGAGATTTTGGAAACATCCACTATTTGGGTCTTAAGGCTTATAGGTCTCTTCCGGCGTATCTGGCGTTCTTCGACATCTGTATGATGCCGTATAAAGTTACTGAGGCGACCAAGAAGATCAGCCCTGTGAAGCTCTTAGAGTATTTCGCAGCGGGCAAACCCGTAATAACCACGCGCATCCCGGACGTGCTTCGGTTCTACGAGAGCCTGATTTGGGTGGCTGACGATGCTGACGAGTTCATCACGAAGGCGGAGGCCATACTTCGGATGAGAGGGAGCGGGCAGTTCAGTGCACAGACATACATAGATGTCGCCAAGAGGCGTTCATGGGAGCAGATGTCGGAGCAGATGCTAAAAGGGATTCTTGAGGCGCTTAAGTGAGAGTAGTAATGGCCAATCCTCAAGACATCTATTACGTTCCGTCGGCGACCCGGCCTGTTGAGCTGGCGGCGGCGCTTTCGAGGATGGGCCACGAGGTAACTTTGTTCTACTGGCCTCTTCGTGTGCTCGATCGGAAGTTTCCGAGGACGCGGGTCTCGGCGCCAGAGGGCGTGAGAGTCGTTGCCGGGGTCAGGAGTAGATTCGAGACGCTGGCAAACCTGAGGAGGTTGATTAGCATCGGAAGGGATGCTGACATCATTCAGTTTCAGAAGTGCCTCCCTCCCTGTTCGATTGTTTCCATTGTTTGTGCGTGGGTTTTGGGCAAGCCAGTCTGCTATGACTGGGATGACAACGAGACCTCGATAGTGAAGGAGTATCTGCCGACAGAGACGTTTGGGGCGTTGGTTTACGCGCTGGAGCGGTTGCTGCCGAGGCTTTGTAGCACCATAACTGTTTCTAGTCAGGCGTTAAGAGACAAAGCAGTGAAACTTGGCGTGCCCCAAGACAACATCTTCGATGCGCCGGTCGGAGCGAGGCTCGATCGGTTCAATCCCGATGAGCGAGGCGAGCGTATCAGGAGACAATATGGTATCGAGGGGCCTTTAGTGTTATACATGGGGCAGTTGCAGGGAGCTAGCTACGGAGGCCTTTTTGTCCGAGCTGTTCAAGTCGCGAGCAAGCTGCGGCCGGATGCTTATTTCATGGTTGTCGGGGGGGGCGAGCGTCTTGACATGTTGAGGTCTGCGGCAAGGGCTTTGGGCCTGGGTTCCAGACTTCGGTTTAGCGATTACGTGCCTCACGAGGAGGTTCCCGAGTACTTGGCGGCAGCGGACGTGGTAGTGGCCACATTTGCTCGGAACGAGACAACTGTTTGCAAGAGTCCGCTCAAGATAGTAGAGTATCTGGCCGCGGGGCGGCCCATTATTGCTAGCGACGTGGGCGATGTTCGTAGAATGGTCGGGGATGCGGGGATTGTGGTGGAGCCGGACAGCGCTGATGCGATAGCCCAGGGCGTATCAAAGCTGCTGGCGGATGACGAGTTGCGGGCGGAGCTTTCGGTCTTGGCACATCGGCGAGCTGAGGATGTTTACAATTGGGATGCGACAGCAGCGAACATGGTCAGGGCGTTTCTGAGGGGCATTGAGGTTGGCCCTGCACGTAGGCGGCCTCCGGCGCCTTTGGCGAAATATCTTGACAAGGGTCTGAAGTTGCACGAGAGTGGCGATGAGAAAGATTAGGGAAGATTAACAATAGGTTAGAGCAACACGGCATGGTTCTGGACAGGGAAAGCAAGCGAACAGTAATACGGGAGTTCAGGCTTCACGATAGGGACACAGGTTCTCCTGAGGTTCAGGTGGCGATTTTAACGCGCCGCATCGAACAGCTAACTCGGCATTTCGAGGAGCATAAAAAGGACCATCACTCGAGGCGCGGGTTATTGAAGCTCGTCGGCGCCAGGCGAAGGCATCTCAACTACCTGAAGGCGCAGGACGTTGTCAAATATCGTGAGCTTATCGAGAAGCTTGGTCTTCGTAAGTAGCATCTGGTGCTCCACATCACCTCCATGCTCCAAAATTGGGAAGGAATATGTTCCACAAAACACAGGTAGAGATCGGCGGAAGACTTTTATCATTTGAGACAGGCAAATATGCCAAGCAAGCGGACGGTGCGGTGTTAGCCAGCTACGGGGAGTCGGTCGTTCTCGCGACGGCTGTATCCGGCAGGAAGCCAAAAGAGGGGGCGGATTTTCTGCCCTTAGTGGTCGATTACATCGAGAAGACATACGCAGCGGGCAAGATACCGGGCGGGTTCTATAAGCGAGAGGGCAGACCTCACGAGAAAGAGGTATTGACATCGCGCCTCATTGACAGGCCGCTCAGGCCGCTGTTTCCCGACCATTATCATTTCGAGACGCAAGTGATTGCTTTTGTCCTATCGGCGGACATTGAGAACGACACGGACGTGATGGCGATCAACGCAGCGTCGGCAGCACTCATGGTGTCCGATATCCCGTTCAAGGGCCCGGTCGGTGCGGTTCGTATTAGCAAGATAGATGGCGAATTGGTCGTCAATCCGAAGATTCCGGAGATGGTTGAGAGCGAGCTCAATCTGGTCTGCGTGGGGACCCAAGATGCGATCGTAATGGTTGAGGCCGCTGCATCGGAGCAGAGCGAGTCGGTCCTCGTTGATGCGCTTGAACTGGCTCGGGAGCCGATCAATGCGATTATTGAGTGCCAGCTTCAGATTCAGGAGGCGGTTGGCAAGCCCAAGCGCGAGTTCGACGACAGTATTTATCAGATTTCAGACGAGCTACAGGCCGAGGTCGAGGGCGCGGTCGCCGAAGAGCTAGACAGGCGAATCAGGATTAAGCCCAAGCTGGAGCGAGAGGCGATGGTGAAGGAGCTTCGCGACACTCTTCTGGCCAAGTATGAGGAAGAGGATGACCAGACGAAGTTCCTTGTCCGGGACGCCTTCGAGCAGCTCGAAAAGAAGTTCGTTCGGCGAATGGTCCTCGACGAGGATGTTCGGGTTGACGGTCGGCGGCCGGATGAGATTCGGCCCATTACTTGCGATGTTGGGCTCCTGCCACGGACTCATGGGTCGGCAGTCTTCACCAGGGGTGAGACGCAGGCACTTGCGGTCTTGACGCTGGGGACATCGGTGGACGAGCAGAAGATCGACGCGTTGGAGGGTGAGAGTTACAATCGCTTTTTGCTTCATTACAATTTTCCGCCATTTAGTGTGGGGGAGGCCTCGTTTCTGAGAGGGCCTGGGCGGCGTGAGGTTGGTCATGGGGCTCTTGCGCTTAAGGCGCTTAGCCCGGTCATACCTGATGAAACGGAGTTTCCTTACACACTGCGAGTTGTCTCCGAGATACTGGAGTCTAATGGCTCCAGCTCAATGGCTACTGTCTGCGCCGGGATGCTCGCCTTGATGGACGCTGGCGTCCCGATCAAAGGCGTTGTTAGCGGGATTGCGATGGGCCTCGTCACCGATGGCGACAGGCATTGTGTGCTATCCGATATCCTTGGCGTCGAGGACCATCTTGGCGATATGGACTTCAAGGTAACTGGGACGAGAGATGGCGTAACTGCTCTTCAGCTTGACGTGAAGGCTGGCTCAATTGACGCAGATATTCTCAGAGCCGCCCTTGAGCAGGCGAAACGTGGACGGCTTCATATCCTTGACAAGATGCTGGAGGCGATCTCGGAGCCGAGAGCGGACCTCTCGCCCTATGCGCCCAGAATCATCTCGATAATGATTAACAAGGATAAGATCAGGGACGTGATTGGCCCGGGCGGGAAGGTAATCAGGTCAATAGTAGAGGAGACGGGCGTCAAGATCAACGTTGATGATTCAGGAGAGGTGAAGATCGCCTCGACTAGCGAGGAGGCTTCTGCAAAGGCGCTGAAGATGATTGAGGACTTGACTGCGGAGGCCGAGGAGGGCAAGGTCTATGTTGGCAAGGTTAAGCGAGTAGAGGCTTATGGTGCTTTCGTGGAGATACTTCCGGGCGTTGAGGGATTGCTGCATATTTCTCAGATGGCAGACGAGCGCGTTGGCGAGGTTCGGGACATCATGGGGGAGGGCGACGAGGTTCAGGTAATTGTCTTGCCTTCCGACGAGAGGGGGCGCCTGCGCCTCAGCAGGAAAGCGGCGTTTGGCCGGCAGCCTGGCGATGTTGTTCCTAAGGCCGAGCTTCCACAGGAGAGCCGAAAACCAGCCGAAGCTCGCAGACCATCATACGACAACCGCCGGCGCCGCGATGGAGGCAACGACAGGGGGGGGAGGCGTCCCGATCGGGGCGGTGGACAGCGCAGACGGTGATAGATGATCGTGATTAAAGGGTCAATATGGCATGAGAAGACTTAGGAGGCAATGATCATGAGACCGTATGGAGCACCACAATCGAAGAAATACCAGGAAAAGGCCGCAGTTCGCAAGATTGTTTGGATTATAATTCTTATTTTTGTCCTTTATTCTGCGTATGCTGTAGCGAAACCGCTTGCGATTATGCTTCTCTTCCGTCGCGAAACGGCTCAAATATGCAACGAGCAGACGCTTAGGGACCGGAACTTGGACTTCGGCCCACTGGTGTCCGAGATACAGACGAAAGCGACGGGCTGGGCGAATCAGGGCCTAACCTTGCAGAAGAACGGGGTAACATGTCGGAGTCAGGGCGGCATCAACCATGTAACGGTTGCCTATGCCACACAGGGCAGCTGGTTAGGGATTCCCATGACATACGAGTGGGAAGAGAAATATATGTCCCAGCAAAAACGAACTGGCTACTAGCGGCGAGCGGACATAGAACATCCCGACGCTAAGAGCCGCTGGTTGGAGGCCATGTCGTCGGCAATTGGTCGGTCAGGGCGGGCAAGAGCAGTATCAGACGAGGCAATGCTCGGGTCGTAACTTATCCGGGCTGGCCTGAATGCGAAAGCGACCAATGACCGTGATCGCGATCAATGCCCTTCAAGTCTCGAACCGGAGCGGAACTGGCTACTATAGCCGCAAGATCATCAAGCACGTACCGCCTGTTCAGCCCCGACTGCGCTATCTCGTAATCCTGCCAGCTTCGTTCCGGGCGAACCCACTCAGCCAGGAGCTTGCCAGGATGCCCAACGTTCAGCTCAAGTTCGTCCGGGCGGCCAGCCTGGCTGCGCGAATCCTCTTCGAGCAGCTGATTCTCCCCCGTCTCCTCGTAAAGGCCAGAGTTGACCTGCTCCACTCGCTTGCCTTCGTCGCACCGCTTCACCTTCGCACCAAGAGCGTCGTTACCGTGCACGACCTCACGTTCGAGCTGTTTCCCGAGACCATCACTGGCCTACGCCGGCTTTATCTCGGCAAGGCGACCAAGCTGTCAGCTCGCCTCGCTGATCGCGTCATAGCAGTCTCCGAGGCGGTCAGGACGGACCTCGTCAAGCATCTCTCGCTCGATCCCGAAAGCGTTGTGGCGGTCTCGGAGGGCGGGCTCGAGGCGCGCGGCCTTAAGGGGGAAGTGAAAGCTCTTGAGCGTAAACAGCTGTTCGGTTGGAGTGAGCAGTACATTCTGTTCATCGGCACGATGGAGCCGAGAAAAAACCTAAAGACGCTTTTGGCAGCATTTTCTCTGCTTCACACAAGGTTCAACAGCCGATGCAAGCTCGTGATCGTGGGCCGTAAGGGCTGGCTGACAGCCGACATGCGACGTAGTCTTGGCAAGAGCGGCATCGAGGATGATGTCGTGTTCACAGGGTTTCTGCCGGATGCTGTTGTCATCAGCCTAATGCAGGATGCAAGCATGTTCATCATGCCGTCGCTATACGAGGGGTTCGGACTACCGCTCGTTACCGCGATGGCGTGCCAGACACCTATCGCCGCGTCGAGGGCTGGCTCGATACCGGAGGTAGTGGGCAGCTCTGCGGCAGTGCTGTTCGACCCCCTGAACGCTGAGGAGATGGCCGAGTCGATGCACCGCATCCTCACCTCGCCTGCCCTTGTTAAAAAACTAGTTGAGGCCGGCAAGAGTCGCTGCGAGCGATTCAGTTGGGCAAGATGTGCCCTCGAGACGGTTGGTGTTTACGAGCAGGTGCTTTCAGCTTGACGGTGAGGCCGCGTAGGCTGCATCCTTGTTGAGTATAAATCGGGAGGGAATTGATGATCTTGGCGAAAGTAGTTGGCAATGTCGTGGCTACCCGGAAGGATGAGAAGCTCGTCGGCTCGAAGCTCCTAGTCGTTCAGCCAGTCGAGCCTGACGGGAACCCCAGGGGCAGCCTCGTGATAGCGAGGGATACTGTCGGGGCAGGCTCCGGCGAGACCGTCATAGTTGTGCAAGGCTCGTCAGCACGCATGGCCAGACAGAGCAAGAATATGCCCGTGGACGCGGCGATAATCGCTATTGTCGATGAGGTCCAGAGGGATGGGTAGCGGTTTTCAGGCCGACAAAAGGCCAAACAATGGCAGTTTTCCCCGTCGGCAACCGCGAGGGAGTCTGTCCTCAATTGGGGATTGTGGATTGCAGATTGCGGATTAAAGGAACGTGTGATGGATACGAAACGGGACAGTTCAGCTGTTATTACGAAGGCCACGTCTGGTCGAGCGCACGCCACCGAGTCGCGGCTCGAGACACTATTCGCGGAGATGTCGCCCACGGGCCTTTGCATACCCAACTTCCCCAAGGTTAAGTCCTATCTGTTTCATCATCCCGACATGATCGACCTGGTTCAGCCAATCTGCAAGGCAGTGCTCGAGCGGTTTCCCCCACCCTCTCAGGTTGCGTTAGAGCTGTATCAAGACCCGGAGATTGAGGACGAACATCTCACGGTCTATGCCCGTCAATACGACTATGATGATGACATTCTTGATGTCATTGACGAGATTAGAGTCAGATTCCGGGAGGAACGCGCAACTTCCTCATGCTGGATTCACATCACCACAGATTTTGAGCTGCCCATATAAGTCCCATGGCATTCGGATGGAGGGACTATCTTGAGCTGGCTGGGGTCCTGAAGGCACGGGGAGAGGCACTCGGCCAAGAATCCTGCTTCCGTTCTGCTACAAGCAGCGCTTACTATGCTGCCTACTGCCACGCACGCAATTGGGCGCACAAGACTCACAGTTTTGTTATCCTGAACAGCCCGAAAGATCATCAAAGGTTGAGAGACCATTTCAGGGAGAATAACATGGAGGACATTGCCAACAAGCTGGATGATATGAGGAAGTGGCGCAATAGGTCCGATTACAGTAATCACGTTTCACAGCCCAAGAAACTGGCCGGAAACGCGATTAGCTGCGCTCAATATATTTTCAAGTCATTCTAGGTTTGCGCGAGTCATGCATCGGGTCTCATTACTTCGTAGTTGTTTGTCCTGGCATTACTCCCCACTTGCCGCAGCGGCTCCCCACATAAGCCACTAGCTTTCCTTCGGCCACGAGCTTCACGATCTCGCAGTGGTTCTCACACCCGTCGCAGATGAACGTCTCGCCTCGCCTCACCGAGGCGCTGGGATTAAACCCCTTGAAACGTGAGCTGTCCCAGTTCCTCAAACGTTTGGTCAACATCGCAACGCCGATCGCGCCCATCAGTGCGAAATGCTCGGGGACGATGACAGCACAGCCGAGTCGCTCCTCAAAAGCGTGGCGCATGCCAGCATTGGCCGCAACTCCGCCCTGAAATACCATCGGCGGGCGCAGTTGGATGCCTCTTGCCACGTTGCTCAAATAGCTCGTGGCCAGCGCATCGCACAGGCCAGCGCATATCTCCTCCCTGCCGTAGCCCATCTGCTGCTTCGCTATCATATCGGTCTCCGCAAAGACCGTGCAGCGGCCTGAAATCCGGGCGCGAGACGTCGCCTGGGCGGCGAGCCTCCCGAGCTCCGACACGGCAATGCCCATCCTCTCTGCTTGATGGTCCAGAAAAGAGCCCGTCCCCGCAGCGCAAATCGTGTTCAGCCGAAAATCCGTCACGAGCCCTTTTTCGAGGACGATCAGCTTCGATTCCTGCCCACCGATCTCGATGATCGTCCGCGCCTCAGGAACAGCCTCAAGTGTTGCGGTGGTATGGGCTGTGATCTCGTTCTTGATGACGTCTGCACCAGCAAGCACCGCCGCGAGTTGCCTCCCGCTTCCCGTTGCCCCGACGCCGACAACGTCAGCTTCGCCTGGAAGCCGCTCGCCAACTTGCTGGAGCGAGTCCAGAACTGTCGCGATCGGATCGCCGCGGCTGCGAAGATACGAATGCGCGAGAACGTTGTGCGCCTCGTCAATCGCGACGGCCTTGACAGTTATGGAGCCAGCATCAATGCCTAGATAGAGCCGACTCATGAGTCCGATTCGCCGCTAGGAAGCGGCAGGTTTCCTTCGCAGACTTGACTCAATCCAAACCACTATGGGCAGAACCAGCAGCGAAACGATCATGCCCGCGGACGCGATTGTTGGCACCTGCTTCGTCGACTCGCTGAGAGCATACCAGATGAGCGTCGTCCCAAGTCCTGCAAAGGAGCTTATCACTGCGCTCAGTTTGGTTGCTCTCTTCCACAGAAGGCCATAGACGAACGGTGCAAGGAAAACCGCTGCGACAGCACCCCACGATATCGCCAGCATGGTAACGATTATCACAGGCCTCGCGAGCGCCACGAGCACGGACAGCAGAATGGCCACAAGGCACGCAACTCGCATCAAAAGCACGAGCTTCCTTTCGCTGGCATCCTTCCTGAAAAAACCCTGGTAAAGGTCCTTCACGATTGACGAGCTCGAGACGAGGACGAGCGCAGCCAGCGTGGACATCGATGCGGCAAACACGAGAAGCAGAATGACAATGGCGAGAAGTTCTGGGACGAAGTCACGTATCATCACGGGTAGGAGTTTATCCACGGCAACCTTCCCATTCGTAAAGAGCGCCGGGTACTTGCTTCCCGAGATGAATACTCTCGTTAGCGCGCCGGAGTAGTATGCGCCGAATGTTATGACGAGGGCGAACAGGGTGGCCACGGTCGTGCCTATCTTCACGGACCTCTCGTCCCTGATCCCGTAGAACTTCTGGACAAGCTGCGGCATTGCGAAGGGCGCGACGGAGGTCAGAAACACCAGAGCCATGATGGAGAGCCAACCCGGCGGGCCCCAGACCGACGTTAAGTCCGGGTTGATCGAGTTGAGCTTTGCCAAGATGCTCGAGAAGCCTCCAGCTTTTTGTGTGAACATCCCGATCATTATCAGGATGCCGGCAATCATGATTGTGCCCTGAAATATGTCCACAAGTGTTACTGCCTTGTAGCCACCCATGGTGAGATAGAGCGCGGTCAGAACGGCCATGCCAAGCAAAACGTATTCGTAAGGCATGTTGAAGTTGATCTGGAAAAGATAGCTTAGGCCCATATAAACAGACGCTGAATACGGGATCAGGAATACGAAGATACAGATCGCGGAATAAGCCTTCAGAAACTTCGAGTCGTATCGCCAATGCAGGTATTCTGGCATCGTGTGCAGGTCCAGCTTCCGGCTGACGAGCATGATCCTCTTGCCAAGCAGCTTCCAGACGAGGAACGTCCCGATCACTGTGTTGCCCAGCGCTATCCAAAGCGCGGCCATTCCAAAGCCCCAGCCCACCTTGCCCGCAAACCCAATTATCAGCACCGCACTGAAATAGGCAGTCCCGTAAGTGAATGCAGTCAGCCAAGGTCCGACCGCTCGATTAGCGAGAAAAAAGCCCCCGAACGTCTTGGTGCGCTTCATTGACGTGTAGCCGATGTATAGGATGGCAACAACATAAGCAGCAAGGCACGCAACCTTGATCATCAGTCAGACCCTTCCTTTCCTCACGGTTACTTTCCAGGATTCCTCACGGTGTGTTACCAAAAAGCATTGGCTAGAAGATAGCAAATATCATTGGCCAATGCACTCAGAAACCGTAGCGGTCGTGCAGCTCTCGTCTTACCTCTTTCTCCCTCTCCGCAGAACGCTTCTCGTACTTGCGCTTGCCTGTCGCGATCGCAAGCTCGACCTTCGCTCTGCCGCCGGAGAAATAGAGCCTCGTGGGGATCAGCGTTCGGCCCGTCTCCACAGTCTTCGCCCTCAGACGCTTGATCTCCCGCCTGTGCAGCAAGAGCTTCCTGACGCGCCTCGGCTCGTGATTGAGTCGCGAAGCCTGGGCATATTCTGAGATGTGGCAGTTGTAGAGAAACACCTCGCCCTTCTTGACTCGGGCGTAGGAGTCCACGAGGTTCGCCTTGCCATCCCTGAGTGATTTGACCTCGCTGCCGACAAGCACGAGGCCCGCCTCGATCCGCTCTATGAGAACGTAGTCGTGCTTGGCCTTGCGGTTGGTGCAAACAGTTTTCTCTAACGTGTTGTCGTTCTTGCTCATCTCAGCTCAACGCACTTGGGGATGGGGCTGCCCCAGACAATGGATTCCTACTGGCCAGAAGGGCCTGAAGGCTCCTGGGCTGGCGGCACCTCAGCGCTTGTCGTCCGATTGCGGCCCGCGTCCTTGCTCGCAAACATCGCCTTGTCGGTCAGGTTGATGAACTCCACCTTCGAGAGGTGCTTTGCATATTCGCACACGCCTATGCTCAGAGTCGTCGCCAGCCTCTTCTCACCCGCTGAGAACTCCAAGAACTCTACCATCTTTCTCATACGCTCAGCCGCATCGAACGCCGCCTGTAAATCGGTCTCAGGAAGAATAGCAACGAACTCATCTCCACCGTATCGGCAAGGGATATCAACGCCAATCCGCATGTTGGCTAGCATGATAGCCGAAACGCCCACTAAGACCTCGTCACCCACAATATGCCCGAAATTGTCGTTGAACTTCTTGAAGTTGTCTATGTCAATCATCATGAGCGAGAGCTTTGTGCCATAGCGCCTCGCCCGGGCCATTTCGCGGTCAAGGTGAACCTGGAAATAGCGGTGCGTATAAAGCTTGGTCAGCCCATCGCGGTCCGCCTCATCTCTGGCCATCGATAGCAGTTGAGCATTTCTGACAGCAATAGCTGTGTGATTGACAAACAACGACAACAGAGCTGTGTCGTGGTAGGCCTCTTCGGGGTTATTGGGAAGTGCTGTCATCGTGATGACGCCCACGAGCTTCCCGGCAGAGATCATGGGCAGTATGCGGCACGATTTGTCGCCATATTTGGGGTCCGAGCTTCCGCTAAACGCCTCGTGCTTCTCAACGTCGTCCACTATCACAGGCTTGAGTGATGCACCCACCTTGCCGATCAGGCCTTCGCCCAGCTGGAACTTGATCCGCGCCATCTTCTCCCTGTCGATCGACTTGTCGTTGGACGCGGCCATGTAGAGGCTGTTGCGCTCGTTGTCAAGCAGGAATATCGATGTGATTGACAGCCCCATTATCTTGGGCAGGCGCCCAACCGCATAATTAACGATGTCCCGCAAGTCCATTGACATGTTGATGTGCTTGCTCAGGTCCGCAAGCTCCATCAACTTATTGAGCATATATGACTTATCAGACATCCTGTGTGCTAGACCTCCAACTATGACCGAAAATAACCACTATTCTGCGCTTTCTGTGCCACCAGGCGACCAAACGTTACATTGTGTTGACGGCCTCTGCAAGCGATTCGTTCCCGTGGTTCTCTGAATCTCGGGCCATTGCCCGTGCCGGCAAGGAATCCGAAAACGATTGAAGCCCACATCCGGCTGTTATACTCTACGCTCAAGAGGCTGTCTAATAAGTCGGTTTCAACGGGGATGACGCAGCGGGCTATGCCATACGTAGGGGCAGGCCTTGTGTCTGCCCGAATATATAGATGGGCGGAGACAAGCCCCGCCCCTACACAACCTCAGACCCGATTTATTGGACAGCCGCTCAATTCGGTTGTTTCGCCGACAAGAGGTTAGGATTCTTGGCTAGACTATTTGAGTTTCAAGGCAAGGCGCTCATCGCAGCCGCCGGCATCTCTGTGCCGAATGGAGAGGTCGTTGAGACGCCAGAGGACGCGGTTGAGACGGCCAAACGTATAGGTCTGCCCGTCGTGCTCAAGTCACAGGTTTGGGTGACCGGTCGGGCCTCAGCCGGGGGGATAGATTTCGCCGAGACGCCGGCCGAGGTCGAGCGCAAGGCGGCGAGAATGCTGGGGCATCAGGTTAAGGGCCAGACGGTCGAGAAGCTGCTCGTGGAGGAGAGGCTTTCGATAGCTCGCGAGCTCTTCGTGGGCATAACGATCGACGATCGCAGGAAGCGTCCAGTAGTGATATTCAGCACTCGTGGCGGGACTGGCATCGAGGAGATCGCCTCCAAGTGGCCACAGGCCGTCGTTCATATTGACATTGACCCGCGAAGGGGCATTTACGACTTCGAGGCGCGGGACCTGGTGCGGCGTGTGGGCATCCGAGGCGAGGAGCAAAAAAGAATAGTGCCGGCCATCAAGCTGCTCTGGGCCACGGCCAGCCGCTACGACGCCCGCAGCGCCGAGATCAACCCGCTCGTAGTAACTGATAGCGGTGATGTAGTGGCAGCAGATTGCAGGATAACGATCGATGATTACGCGGTTTTTCGGCACCCTGAGCTTGGAATAGAGATCGCCAGGGAGTTCAACCGGCCGGCTACCAAGCTTGAGCGGACCGCATACCGCATCGAGGCGAACGACTATCGTGGGACCTTCTACTTTTTCCAGATGGTTCACAAGTTTGAGAAGGGCGAGGGGGTCATCGGCTTTCATGGCGCTGGTGGCGGTGGCTCGATGATGTCGATGGATGCGGTGTTAAAAAAAGGCTTCAAACTGGCGAATTTCTGCGACACAAGCGGCAACCCGCCAGCCTCCAAGGTCTATCGTGCTGCGCGGATAATTCTTGCGCAGAAGAACATCGACGGCTACTTCGCGTCGGGGTCTGGTGTGGCAAGTCAGGAGCAGTTCAACTCCGCGCGGGGTCTCATCAAGGCGTTCGCGGAGGAGGGGCTTTCCGTACCGGCCGTGATACGTCTTGGCGGCAATGCCGAGGAGGTTGCCATTGCCCTTCTGAAGCAGTTCTCGGACTACTGGCCCGCTCCGCTTGAGGCTTACGGTCGGGACGACACGCCGGAGTTCTGCGCGGACAGGCTCGCCGTCTTGCTGATGCTTCCGGCGAGGGGCAAACAGGTGAGGCAATTCGACTACCCGAGCGAGTTTGCCTATTCGTTCAAGACGATGACTGGGTGGGTGCGCTTTGACTATGAGCGGTGTCTCCGATGTAACGAGAAGCCGTGTATTAAAGCGTGCATTCCTGGCATTCTCGAGGTGTCGGACGGGGTCCCGAGGCTCGGCATTTCGGATGAGGATGCGGCCAAAGGACGGTGCATTGAGTGCTTGGCGTGCGAGCTTGAATGCCACTTGCGGGGTGCTGAAGGGCTCAAGATCGAGCTGCCGATAGAGGGATTAGACCAATAACACTCGAGGTTGGCAGGCAGGGTAGATGTCGATACTGATTGACGAGACGAAACGCGTTCTGGTGCAGGGGATAACTGGCCGCGAGGGCATGACCAGAACGAAGCTAATGCTCGAATATGGCACTCAGGTGCTCGCTGGAACCTCGCCCGGCAAGGCCGGTGAGACCGTCCATGACGTTCCCGTCTATGATACCGTCGCCGAGGCGATTGAGCAGCATGGCCAGTTCGATATAAGCGTGATTTTCGTCCCGGGACCCTTTGTTAAGGCCGCAACGCTTGAGGCGATATATGCTGGCATCCCTCTTTGTGTTCTTGTGCCCGACCGGGTCCCCATCCACGACACCTTGTTCATCGCCGAGCTCGCTGCCGAGCGGGGCACAAAGTTCGTGGGCCCGAACACGCTCGGCGTCATGAGCCCCGGGCGTGCGCTAGTTGGGATGATCGGCGGCCGGTCAGAGTTTGTGCGGGAGAACTTCAAGCGTGGACCCGTGGGGGTCGTCTCGAGAAGCGGTGGGATCACTACTTCAATCGCTTATTACCTGAACAAGGTAGGGATCGGGCAGACAACTGTGATGCACGTGGGTGGGGACCCCATCGTTGGCATCAACCTGGCCGAGTCGCTCGAGCTGTTCGCGCAGGACGACGAGACGCGCGCCGTGGTCATGTTCGGGGAGATCGGCTCCACGCAAGAGGAGCAGGTCGCCTCGCTCGTGTCGTCTGGGAAGTTCACTAAACCTCTCGTTGCCTTCATTGGCGGCGCTGCGGCACGGCACGGGATGCGATTCTCGCACGCGGGTGCCATAATTGAGGCCGGACGGGGCACATACGAAGGTAAGGTTAGGGCGCTGCGAAATGCTGGCTGCCTCGTCGCCGAGAACTTCAGCGACATCCCCCACTTCACGCGGGAAGTCCTGGGAAGTAGCAGCTGAATCTGGGGCAGAAGCGCCGTTTCAAGACAGAAGGAGACAGGATTGAGCGACAAGACTTGGGACACCAAGATAACCGATATCGCACCCAACCGGATACTGCTGAGAGGGTATCCGATAGATAACCTTATGGGTAGGGTCTCATATCCCGAGGCATTCTTCCTTACGATTATGGGAGAGCTCCCCAAGCCATCTTACGCCAGGGTCTTGGATGCGATCCTCGTCTCGTCCGTTGATCATGGTGTAACACCTCCCTCGGCGAGCGCCGCCATGACGGTCGCCTCGACCGGCAACCCTCTCAACGCTGCTATCGCGGCAGGAGTGCTTGCCATCTCGAGGTTCCATGGGGGTGCGATCGAGGGCTGTATGAACCTGCTGATCGACGCGGTCTCGCGAATGCGGGCGGCGGGGTCTAGCCTCGAGGAGACGGCGGGCGACATCGTCCGGGAATACAGGGGCGCGGGAAGGCGCCTTCCCGGGTTCGGGCACCGATACCACACGGACGACCCCCGGACGAAGCGGCTGTTCGAGATCGCCAAGCAAGAGAGCGTGTGGGGGCAACATATCGACATGGCGGGTGCCATCGAGCGGGCGCTGCTCGATATTTCCGGTAAAAAGC
>CAZKNE010000001.1:21717-29278 GCA_964554005.1 uncultured bacterium
CTCCCGATCAACGTGGATGGCGCGATCGGTGCTGTCCTTTGTGAGATGGGCATCGACCCCAAGCTCGCAAACGCCATCTTCATCACCTCCAGACTCCCCGGCCTTGTAGCCCATATCTATGAGGAGATCACCACACAGAAGCCCATGCGGAAGATTGTCCCAGACCGCGCCCGCTACACCGGCCCCGGAAAGAGGCGCATCAGCGACGCATTATAGGTTTTCCGCCTGTGCCCGGCCGGGATACTTCGGGCTGCGCGGGTGCGCCCAGACGACTAGCCGAGTCTTGAGATGACGTAGCCTGCGAGCTGACGCAGAGGTTCAGCTTTGGGTTCGTCCCGGTCGAGGAACGAGACCGCTTTTATGATGTGCTCACGCGCGATTCTGGCCGCCCCATCCGCACCCAGCAGCGTTGCTATGGTCTGCCTTGGGGCTAGATGTGAAGGATCGGGGAGGGACGAGGTGGGCACGCCAGCGCTTGATGTCTCGAGCTCAGTTCCGCCCGGGTCACTATGCACCCGTGCGGGCTCATCCAAGATGTCGTCAGTGATCTGGTAGGCGAGGCCCAAGTTGCGTGCGTAGCCTCTAAGGGCGTTGACGTCTTGTTCGCTCGCACCGGCGAGAATGGCTGGGAGCTGGGCCGACGCTGCGAAAAGCTGGCCTGTTTTGTGCTCGTTTACATATCCCATCGTCTTTAGGTCCCCGGCACGGTCTCCGGAGAGCTCAGTAAGCTGTCCTGCGGCCATCCCGGTCGGCCCGACTGTCTCGGCGAGGAGTTTGAGCACACGGTTTGCCACGCCGGCGGCAGACCCGAGTGAGGCCACATTCGCCGATAGATATGCAAAACCGCGCGAAAGAAGCGACACAGCAGCCAAAATGGCTGTTGGCTCGTCGAACTTGCGGTGAAGCGATGGCCTTCTTCGCCTCGTGCTGGAATCGTCCATGCAAGGTAGATCGTCAAGGACCAGCGAGCTCGTGTGAATGCACTCAACAGCGCACGCAGCGTCGAGAAACTCTCGTGCCTCGCGCCCCAGCATTTCTGCGACGCAGAACACGATGCACGGCCGAAGCCGCTTGCCTCCGGATAGAGCATATTCGGTCGAAAGAGATAGGCAATCGGGCGCACCCGGGGTAAATCGGCCGTCCTTCTGCCCTGTCGCCTTATATCGGGCAGACACAAGGCCTGCCCCTACATTGGGGCTACCTCGCTCGAGCGCCTCGTTGACAAGTGCCTGGCACCATGCCAGCTTGGAATCGAAATCCATCAGTCAGAGACGAACTCTAAAGCCCGCTCGAGCTTCGATTTTTGCTCCGTTGATTCCTTGTGGCGTTTCTTGACCAGTTCTATTACGTCCGCAGGCGCCTTGTCCATAAACTCGCGGTTGCGAAGCTTGAGCTCGTCGGACTTGATGTTCTTCTCGACCTTTGCCAGGCCGCGACGCAGCCTGCTCCTCTCTTTCTCGAAATCAATGATCCCTTCCAGAGGGACGAATATCTCGCAATTTGTGGCCACGGCCGTAGCGCAGTGCCTCCGATCGGGTTCCTCGCCGGTAACCGTGAACCTGTTGGTTTTTGCCAAAAGGGCCACGTAATCTCTGTGCGCAGAAAGCAGCATCCTGAGACCCTCGTCTCTTGAATAGACTACAAGCGGAACCAAGACCGCGGGCGAGACGTTCATCTCGCTTCTTATCGTCCTGGCCTTTGTTATTATCTCTATCAGAAGAGCCATGGAGCGCTCCGCCTCATCATCCGCAATTGCCAAGTCTGCGTCGGGCCATTGGGCAACGGCGATGCTCACAGGCGAGTTCTCGCCCTTCGGGAGATGCTGCCATAATTCCTCGGTTATGAACGGCATGATCGGGTGCAGTATTCGCAGCAGGACGTCAAGGGTTCCACACAGAAGCTTTTGGGACCGAGCCTTTCTGGCTGGGTCCTCCTTTTGATATAGGTCGAGCTTGGCAAGCTCGATGAACCAGTCGCAGTACTCGTGCCATATAAACTGGTAGAGAACGTCGCAGGCCTCGTAGAACTTGTATTGGTCGAGGTTATCGGCCATGTCGATCACGACGCGTGTGAGCCTGCTGATTATCCATCTCTCGGCGAGTGAAAGCGGCCTCTCGTCACCTAGCGAGCTGAGGTCCGAAAGGCTCGTAAGACCAGCACCATCTCCGACGAGGCGCGAACCTAAGTCCTCATCGTCGCCGGAGAGATTCATCAGAATGAACCGCGAGGCGTTCCAGACCTTGTTGACGAAATTGCGGTAGCCAGCCACTCGGCCCTCCGAGATAGGCAAGAACTGCCGGCCTGGCACGGATTGTATCGCCAGAGCGAACCGCACTGCATCGGTCCCGAAGTCCGAGATGAGCTTTCTCGCATCGACGACGTTGTCTTTTGACTTGGACATTTTCTGTCCCTTCTCGTCACAGATCAGCCCGTTGAAATAGACGACGTTGAACGGGACTTCATGCATGTTGTATAGGCCCATCATGATCATCCGAGCGACCCAGAAGAAAATGATGTCGAAGGCCGTGATGAGGCACGACGTCGGGTAGTAGCGCCTAAGGTCGGGGACGTCGTCCGGCCAGCCGAGCGTCGAAAACGGCCAGAGCGCAGAACTGAACCATGTGTCGAGCACGTCCTCGTCCTGAACTATGTCTTTGGACCCGCACTTGGGGCAGACCTGCGGCTTGGTCTCCGCAACCATCGTCTCGTTGCACGATTGACAGTAGAACGCCGGTATCCTGTGTCCCCACCACAGCTGCCGAGAGATGCACCAGTCTCGGATGTTCTCCATCCAGTCGTAATAAAGATTCGCCCACGACGGGGCTATGAACTGAACATCGCCGTTTCGGACAGCCTCTATGGCCGGCTCGGCAAGCGGCTTCATCTTCAGAAACCACTGCTGCGATAGATATGGCTCTAGAATCGTATCGCACCGCTGGCAGTGCCCTACCATGTGCTTATGCGGCTCGATCTTCTCGAGCAGGCCGTTCTTCTTCAGATACTTGACCAACTGCCGACGGCACTCGAACCTGTCCAGCCCCGCATACTCCCCCGTGTTCTGGTTCATCGTCCCGTCCTTGTTCATCACGGTGATGCGCGGCAGGCCGTGCCGATTGCCCATCTCGAAGTCGTTAGGGTCGTGCGCAGGGGTGATTTTGACGATTCCCGTCCCAAACTCTGGGTCAACCTGCTCATCCATTATCACTGGCAGCTCGCGGCCTACGACCGGCAGAATGATCGTCTTGTCCTTAAGAAACGCAGCCTTCTTGTGGGATGGGTGGATGGCAACCGCTGTGTCGCCCAGCATCGTCTCGGGCCTCGTGGTCGCAACTACTATATGGTCCACTGTGTCCTTTATCGGATACTTGATATAGTATAAATTGCCGTCCACCTGTGAATGAATTGCCTCGAGGTCTGAAAGCGCGGTCTGGCATCTTGGGCACCAGTTAATAATGTAGAAGCCCCTGTAAATAAGTCCATCCTCGTAGAGCTTCACGAAGGCCGTCGTTACAGCCTTACACAGACCATCGTCCAGAGTGAACCGCTCCCTCGACCAGTCGAGCGCCGCCCCCAACCTCTTCAACTGGTCGGTGATCGTCTTGTGCGACGAGCGCTTCCATTCCCAAACCCGCTCGACGAACTTCTCACGCCCGAGGCTTTCTTTCGTCAGGCCCTCTTTCGCAAGCTCCCTTTCAACGACGGTCTGCGTCGCTATGCCCGCGTGGTCCGTGCCCGGCAGCCAGAGCGTGTCGTAGCCCCTCGCGTGCTTGAACCGTATCACGAGGTCTTGCAGCACCATCGGCAACAGGTGCCCCGTGTGCAGAACGCCTGTTACGTTAGGCGGCGGGATTACGATGCAGAAGGGCGGCTTGCCAGAATCAGGCTGCGCCTTGAACAGCTCGTGCTCCTCCCAAAAGCGATACCACTTCTCCTCGTATAGCGAGGGCTCGTACCTTGTGGCAAGTGATACTGTCATAGTGCTATTGATTCTCGCTGTCTGACTTGAACATCTCAGTGATGAGTCTCTCGGACAGCTTGGGCAACAACTCCTGCACAGCGCGCCTCGCCATCCGCCTCATGTTCTCGTTCAACGAACGTTTCAAGCTTGCCTTCAAATCCGTGCCGACCCGCTCCAAGGCGCTGTCCACCGCATCATCGATCATCGAGGTTAAGAATTCCTCGTCACCAAGTGTACGCTTCCCTTCCGTCTGTCGCTCTGTCACTGCCTCTGCCTCCAATGTTTTCTGTTCATCCTTTGACACCTCTTCAGGGCTGACCGTCGCCGCCGCCAACAGCTCTTCTGACTCATCTGGCCCGACCCCCTCCTCATGCGGAGCCTCATCAACTTCGTCTGGTCCTACGCCGAGCTCCTCAAGCTCCGGCACCTCGTCAGCATCCACTGCCCCGGACTCCACCTTTATCTCTTTAAGAGCCTTATCCAGCGCCCGGTCCAGCTCCTCGTCAGAGATCGCCACAGCCTCCGGCACAACGCGAGCTTCCCGTGTGGGTGCTGCCGTAGGGGGCAGCGAGGCGAGGGCTGCTTCGATCCTCTCCCTCAAGCTCTTCATTGTAAAGGGCTTTAACAGCCGCGAGCTGGAGCTTATCTCCCCTATGCTCAAACTGCTCTGCCGGTCGAAACTCCCCTCCAAAACCAGCATCCGAATGCCCCGCGTGGGCTCATTCTGCCGAAGCTCCTCGCAAAGAGCCGCGATGTTACGGCCACGCGACGGTAGATCAAGCACTATCAAGTGAGGATGCAGCTCGCTAACGTTCTGCACGCTCACATCCTCGAAACTGATGTTGCTCACGTCGTAACCTTCCGGAAGGCTTGCAGAAACCGTCCGCGCAACGTAAGGGTAGTCAGACCACACGACTATCCTCTTGTTCATTTCTTTCCCTCGGCGTTATGTGCCGGCTTATTTTTCGGAGCCGTCTCGGTCGCGAGTTCTTTCGGGATAGGATTGCCCGCAGAATCCATCACAGTTACGTCTTGCGGGACATCCAAGGCAAACAGAGCGCTTTTGAAGCGCTTGGGCATTTTGATCCGCGAGAAGGATATCCGCGTCTTGTTTCCATAGATGTCCAAGTAGGTGCTCTCCTGGACCAAGAGCGTCTCTCTGTTGATCGCGAGGTCGAGCCTCAGTAGGTTCCCCATCGGCCTTTTGGGCACGATCCTAACGATGTAATGATCGGACTTGGGCTCGCGCTTATCGTCGGCCAGAAGCCTTGCCTTGAACCGGGCCATCACGCTGCTTTGGCCCCCCAAGAGGTCGAGCAGGGCTTTGAGCTCCTCCATCTCACTCGCGTCGCTAAAAATCAGCTGCTTGTCGGAGGGCACATAGAAGAGAACCTTCCCCCCAGAAACCACGAGATGCTGCACCTCAGGCCTCTCGTAATCCCATCTGACCTTCCCCGGCTTCTCAGCGTAATAAAGGCCGCTCGAGCTCTGCTCCTTGCCCATCGTCGCGTTAAATGTAACCTGCTTGAACGAGGCCTGCATCCGCTCGATTGAGGCATACCTCGCCTGCACTCTGGCAAGAACCGTAGCCACACTCGCAGCGCCGCCTTCTGCCCCTAAGACATCGCAGACACCGAGCAAACACATACCGCAGGCCAACACAAGGGCAACCCTTATCACACGTTCCACGATTACACCTTTTGATGTTTCCGTTTCCCAACCTCCCAATGGCCTAATATCATACTTGCATTATACTTGCCACTCGTTTAGTCATTCAACCCCGGCTTCAATATTCCAGTAATCAGATTGGAGCGGGGAACGTTGGGGCGGCCTCGCGGCTGGAGGGCAGAAGCTCCTGCCCGAAGGGCAGACCATGGGTAGCCGCAGGCGTAGCCTGACGGTGCGAATAGCGCCACAATCCCCCTTTCTAACCTCCCCGTTGCGTTGCACGCACGGCTTCCCCTACCGGGGATTACAGCCTGCACCCCTCGTTCGCACCCGTTAGCTGAAAGAGGCAGCAACTCGGCTTTCGACATGAACTCCCGTGCCTACGTGCCAGCCAACTTCAGAACTCAACTTCAGAAACGATCAGTCTGATTATTGGGGCAATAAGCCTGGCCAACGGAAGTCTCCCACAACCTCTGCCCCGCTGCCTGTAACCGTGGACAGGCACCGAAGCTCTTGAAGAAACCTAAATCCTACCGGTGCTCGTTATCGGCGTCCACAAGCGAGACCACGGAGCGCAGCTTGCCAGAACGTTCGCGGGGGATTGACTCGACGAGCCTGATCTCGAAGGTGATCTCCGGGCAAAGAAAGTTGTCAATATCGCGCCGGATGCGCTTTTGGCAGGATTCTATGTCAAAGGCCTCCGTAGGAACCAGAAGAACTTGGATGTGTCCCGGACGCTCCTGCCGAACCTGGTAGGCGTCGGCCTGTGTGTGTCCGGTGAAATCAACGAAGTTGACCTGAAGCGGCGGGATGCGCCTCCCGTCAGACGTTAGAATAAAGTCGTCCGCGCGACCCTCCACCTGGACTATGCGCGGGAACGAGCACCCGCAAGCACACGGAGCGAACTCGAGGCGCCCTCTGTCGAGCGTGTTGTAGCGGATAAATGGCATTGCGTCATCGTCGAGGAGCGTGATAACCAGCTCGTGCGAGTCGGGCAGCTCCTCGACATGATAGAGGTCCCAGTTGATGTGCATGCCCTTGCGCTCGAGGCACTCCCAGGCGACCATGCCGAGCTCCTTGAGCCCGTAATAATTAGTAACCTTGACGCCGAACCCAGCCTCAATCCGGGCCCTTGCCTCGTCCGTTAGGACCTCGCCAGCCGAGATGATACGCCGAAGGTTTGTCAGACGGCCCCTGTCCACAATCTCTGCGAGCAGCAAGAGATGGCTGGGGTAACACTGCAAGAGGTGAGGGTTCAATGTCTCGATGCGCGCGGCGATCGTCTCCGTGCTCTCGTCAGCGGAGACATACTCGCGCCGGAAGAAGCCCAGCCTCTGCAAAACGTTGCGGCCACGCTTCTGCGCCTCGGGACTCGCAACGACGAGGTGAATGTCACTTGCCCGAAGGCCGAGGCGGAGATTTGCCCGAAGATCGACAATTATCCGCTTCCAGCGATTGCGCCTCGAGTGGACGAAGAGCAGCGGGACACCGGTTGAGCCACTCGTTCGCCTCGCCATGAGCGGGCCGAGATCGGACTTGGAGAAGAGTTCATCAAATGGCCGGGAGCGGAAGAACCTCTTGTCTATTAGAGGTAGGGAGCTGAGGTCCTCGAAAGTGCGGACATCTTCGGGGGAAACGCCGGCGCTAGCCATGAGGTCGCGGTAGGCCGGGACATTTCGATACGCCGAAGCGATAACCTCCCTCAGCCGTGATTCGCGAAAGCGCTCGAGCCGCTTGATGTCCCAATTGATGCGGCGGAACCACAGGGGTGCCGAGAGCAGGGTCACGAGTGGGAGCTTGGCAGTCAAGGGCACAGAATCAGAAGAACACAATGAATGTGAACCAAGTCATCTTGGCCAACAAAATGGGAAGGCCCTGGCCATCGAGGCTCATCGGTCTTCATCGATCATTGCCCGTTTAGCCAGAAGTCGAGAG
>CAZKNE010000002.1:0-22382 GCA_964554005.1 uncultured bacterium
GACCTTTACGGTGGAAGGCGACTCGGGGCGGATAGTGTGCGACTACTGTTTAGACTATGCTGGACAGGAGAGTTTTGAGGCCATATTTGCTGTGGAGTTTTCATTTGCGTGTTATGGCGGCAACGACGATTGTTACTTCGGCCGTGGCGGTGATGATTGGCAGTCGCTTGCTGAGACGGCGAGACCTAAACACGTCAGCGCGCTTCGGCTCGCGGACCCCCATCGCGGGTTCGAGATTGTGTTGTCTTTTGACGTTAAGGCGGACGTTTTTAGGTTCCCGCTCGAGACAGTTTCTCAGTCGGAGAGCGGTTTTGAGTTGATAAAACAGGCGACAACTGTTGTAGTGCAGTGGCCATTGAGGTTTTCGAGCGGCGAGCGCGTGGAGCGTAGGATAGAGCTTGCGCTCAAGCCGGTTTAGTCCCGGCCGACGGCCCAGGCTCGTTGCGGCGTAATGGCGTAGTCTTGCCAGCAGTGTAGGGAGATTTTTGAATTATGAAGTTTAGGAACATCGCTGAGATGGGGATAGGCGTCCTGCGCGCCAACTACTTAGGCCACCGGATGCCGCTCAACGTCATGCTGTCGGTAACGAACCACTGCACATGCCATTGCCACTACTGCAATATCCCGCTCCGAAAGCAGCGAGAGATGACGACCGACGAGATATTCTCGCTCATCGACCAGATCAGGGAGATGGGGTGCACAAGGCTGGGCTTCTGGGGCGGTGAGCCGCTGGTGCGCGATGACATCGCCGAGATGGTCAACTATGCGTCGTTCAAGGGGATGTACACAACGCTGGACACAAACGGCTTCCTAGTGCCGGATAGAATCCACGAGCTGGGGAAGCTGGAGCACATGATCATAGCTTTCGACGGCGACAGGGAGGCGCACGAACTGAACCGGGAGCCCGGCAGCCACGAGCGGGCGCTGGAGGCGATCAAGGTTGCGTCCAACAGGCTACCGTTTTGGTCGATCACTGTTCTTTCCAAGCACAACCTCAACTCAATAGACTACATCCTGAATATGGCCAGAAAATATAACTTCCTGACGACCTTCCAGGTAGTCCACCATAACGAGCGGCTCGGAGTTGACGTGCATGATTTCGTCCCGTCAAACGAGGATTACAAGGAGGCCATCCGGAAACTGATACTGGAGAAGAGGCGCGGTGCACCGATAGCATCAACTCTGCCTTACCTCGAGTTCCTTCTGGCCTGGCCGGACTACTCGGTTCCGATGCTTCCTTACAGGATGCATGGGCTCAAGTGCTGGGCGGGACAGCTTTACTGCAACGTCGATGCGAACGGTGATGTGTATCCCTGCTCGCTTCTGATCGAGCTGATGGAGGCGAAGAACTTCCTTGATGTCGGCTTCAAAGAGGCGTTCGATGCAACCAAGAAAGTGCCGTGCAAGGCATGCGACGCGTCGTGCTTTACGGAATATAACTATCTTTACTCTCTGGACCGCAGGGTGATTACAGGCTGGCTGAAATCCATGTATAAATCGAGGAAATCGCTATAGTGGAGGCCCCGAAAGAACGGACCATCCTGAGCTTCAGCGAGGATTTCACCGCAAACGCCTCACTTTTCATAGACGGCAAGATCGTCGCCTCGGCCGCCGAGGAGCGCTTCAACCGCAAGAAATGCAGCGCCGGATTTCCAGAGCTTGCCATCAAGTATTGCCTTTCAGAGGCAGGGATAGATTTTGAGGACGTAGATACTGTTGTGGCAGCGAACAAGTATCATTTCGTCTATCGGCTCTTCCCCAGGCAGTTCAAGGATTACAACCATGACTTTTTGAACCTCAAGCAGAAGGTTTACCTACACTACCACCAGTTGGTGTACAAGTGCAGGCCGATGCAATCGCTTGTGGAGTGGCTGTGCAAAGCACTTGTGCAGCGGCATCTTGGCCGGAAGATAGTCCTCTGCGACCATCACTTGACGCACGCATATTCGGCGTTTATGACCTCCGGCTTCCCCGAAGCGCTTGGCGTTACAATCGACAACATCGGCGACGGGCTCTCGGGCGGGATGTTCTACTGCAAGGACGGGAAGGTGCGGCTCATGTATGGCATGCCGGCGCTTGCCTCAGCTGGCCAGTTCTATGGTGAGATAACGCAGTTTCTCGGCTTCAATCCACTCAAACACGCCGGTAAGGTGACCGGCCTTGCGGCCCGCGGCGATCCCTACAACGCCTACCAGCTGATGATGCGATTCTTCTCGCTCTCGCCAGACCAAAAGAAGTTTATTTTGCCACCGCTTCTGACTAAAAGCTTCAGAAGAGGGCTTTATAGACAGCTCGCCAAGTTCAGCGCGGAAGACATCGCAGCGGCGGCGCAGCGGCGCCTCGAGGACGTAGTTGTCGATTTCGTCCAGCACGGGCTTGACCAGACGGGGCTGAGGCGCCTCGTGTTGGCGGGCGGCGTTGCTGGCAACGTTCGGCTGAACCAGAAGCTTCATGAGTTGGAGCAGGTTGACGAGATATTCGTGCATCCTGGGATGAGCGATGCGGGCTTGTCTCTCGGAGCGGGGCTTATGTTCCTTGCGGAGAAGACGGGACTGAAGCCGTTTAGGCTCGATACTGTTTATTTCGGGCCAGCTTTTGACGACGCGGCCGTTGAGAAGGAGTTCCGCAACTTCGACGGGCTGAAGGTCAAGAAAGACCCCAATATCGAGGAGACAATAGCGACGCTGCTGACGCAGGGTAAGGTCGTGGCCAGGTTCGCCGGCAGGATGGAGTATGGCCCGCGGGCGCTCGGCAACAGGACGATTTTGTATCAGGCGACTGACCCGTCGGTGAACGACTGGTTGAACGAGAAGCTTAAACGGACGGAGTTTATGCCGTTTGCCCCGGTTACCCTTGCAGAGAGGGCGCACGAGTGCTACACGGGGCTTGATGGTGGGGAATACACGGCGAAGTTTATGACGATAGCGTTCGATTGCACGCCAAAAATGAGGCGGGAGTGCCCCGGCGTCGTTCACGTTGACGGCACCGCAAGGCCGCAGCTCATCCACGCGACCGACAACCCATCCTACTATCACATACTGAGGCGGTATTACGAGATGACGGGCATCTCCAGTATCATCAACACCTCTTTCAACATGCACGAGGAGCCGATAGTCTGCACACCCTACGATGCACTGCGGGCCTTCAAACTCGGCCATCTCGACTACCTTGCGATTAACAACTTCTTGGTGAAGAACGAATCGCCCAGCTAGTTAGGGCTTGGACGCGAAGGAACATTGGGTGGCGCTACATTGAGTGCTTGAGAAGAAGGGACCGAGCATGAGGGCAAAAAAGTCAGAGTAGGAGCGTGTCGAGAAGGATAGTAACCGGCCCTTCGTTCTCGAGCGACACTATCATCTTCGCCCCAAACTGGCCGCGACGCGTGGGGACGCCAAGGCCGGTCAGCAGCTCGCAGAAGCGCTCGTAAAGCTCACGCGCCTCGTCAGGAGAGGCTGCGTTCATAAAGCTGGGGCGCCTCCCCTTGTTGCAGTCTGCGTAAAGGGTGAACTGCGACACAACGAGCGCCTCGCCCCCGACATCCCGAACGGACAGGTTCATCTTGCCAGCTTGGTCCTCGAAGATTCGGAGTGCCGCTGTCTTCTCCGCAAGCCGTGCGGCCGCTTTGGCATCGTCGTCTCGCGTTGCGCCGAGCAGAATCAGAAGGCCCCTACCGATCGCGCTTATGCGGTCGCCGTTGACCGTAACCGAGGCGCTTCTGACGCGCTGCAGGACAGCCCTCATGAGGCTGTCCAAAAAGTCGGTGTGGAGTCGTAGGGGCGGTGCTTGCCCCGCCCTGTGTCCGTTTGGCAAATCACAAGGAGGGTGCAGCAAGCAGCACCCCTACACGACGTCGATGTCCTTCTATAGCCACATTTGGGCGCCAGGTGCGTCTGAGCGTACCACATCTTGATGTTCACAATCCGTCTGATTTCCCCATCAGGAAGACGGCAAAACCTCGAGCAACTGACTTATTGGACAGCCTTCATTACTCGCTCTTCTTGTGTGAGAACCAGGAACGTTTAAGCTGCTTGAAGCCCATCATCAGGTTCACCAGATCGTCCCTCGTCTTCTGGTAGCAACCGTCTGGGGCTACATATTTGAACTGGCACTCCCTGGAACCATATTTAATCACTCCGGCCGCCACGGTTCTCCGGACATAGAACTCCTCCGCCGGTGAATAGAGTATCTTGCCGCGGGCAGTTACGATAACAGCCGGGAAATCCCCCACGAAAAACTTCTTCTTGTCCAGCCACTCGAAGTCGCCGGCGAAGCTCTCGGCGGCAATCTTCTCCGCATCCTTCCCATATCGGCTCGAAAAAAGCCACCCCGACCTTATGACGACCTTGCCAACACATTTGCGGTTCACCAGTGCAACGAGCGCCCTCTTGGCCCGAGCGACCTTCCAAACGCCGGGCGGGATATAGAGCTTGAAGGCGTTCACCTTGTCAACGTAGTTGGCGTGTCTGATCTTCGGGTTGATCTGCTGGTCAGTGTCGAACCACGCCTCTTTCTTGTGGCAGCCCACTAGCACTGCCAACGTGACAACGGCAAGAATCGGGAACAGAATGTATCTTCGCATAATCACCATACGCTAATAAAAGGCCACATAGGACCCGACCGACCGCCCTCATCGACGGCCCTCAAACCGACAAGGTAATTGCCCGGAACCTCGCCCGGTGGGATCGGCACCTCAAGCCCAAAAATGCCGTCGCCCGCCTCGAAATCGCCGTGCAATCCATCATCACTAAGCTGCGCACCGACGAGAACGCCGTCAAGGTAAACATCCACTTGCGCGACGTGGACGCCGGACGGACCCGGAGCCACGAGCGCAAGTAGCGTCAACTCCCCGCCGCCAAACGAGGTTATCCCAGAGCTTACGTATCCCGCGGCGAAAACGAGCGGGCCCTGCCTGGCCGAATCGTCGAACGTCCAGTTCGCGGCCTGGCTGGCCCCCGAATAGCTCGGCCACTCAAGCCCCCAGCCACGAACCGCAAAATACGGGCTGACGGCGCTCGTGTTGCCCATGCGGTCTGAGGCGCGAAGCTCGAGGAGATACTGTCCCTGCTTTAGGCCTGGGCCAACATCGATCTGAGTGTGATAAATACCGGGGAGAATCTCCTCCAGAGCGAGGCTCCCCGGGACGCCGCTGCAACGCACCGTAACTCGGTCAATGTCGTCTAGGCCATCAGGGTCTTCTACCATAGCGTAGAGGTTCAACTTGCCGCCCTCCTGGTGAGTGATGCTGCTGTCAGCGTAGCCCGCTGCTATGATCTTCGGGACACCTGACCCCGAGACGCGAAACCTGAAGCAGGCGCTTTCAGACACGTGGCTCGCGGCCTCGTCGCCATTGATGGCGCGAACGACGGCGCAGTAGCTGGAGGATGCTCCCGCGGCAACGAGCGTCATCTCCCTTTTGTCTGCGTCGGCCCAGAAAGCATAACCATCGTCGCAGAGGCTCAGTGGCCTGTCGGCAGGCTCCTGTTGCCCTGAGATGCAGACCTGGAATCCGGCAAGACCCTCGGCGGTGTCGGGATAGTCCCAGGAAATCGTAACCTCGTCCCCTGAGACGCTCGCCTCGACATCGGAGGGTGAAGGGATGGGGGGGAGGTTTATCCTGAGCATCGGGTCTCCAAGGAAGGCCTGGCTCGACGCAAGGGTAACGTCCTCGGACTCCTCGTAGAATCTCAGTTTCGCGGCCATGATAGCGAGGCCAATGTCAGTGCTGCCCTTGTCGAATATCTCGCTCAGCAAGTCCATCGTGAGGTAATAGGGATTCCAGACAGAGGTAAGCCCTGTGGAGCCCCAGTATGCAAGACCCCGCTGCAACGCGTCGCCCCCCATGATGAACTGCTCACCGATGCACAGCGTCTTTGGATTGGCGAACCGGCCCGTATGACAGGTCATCACCAATACTATCGAGGTTTTGCCCTCGCAGTGGAGGCCGTAAAGGTCAGAAGACTCGAGCACGAAGTCCCACTGGTTCCTCGCTCCATGCCCCGAGAAGACCGTAATCAGAGCGCCGCGATTGAGCTCTTCCAGTATCCTCTGTGCGTAATGGTCCTTGTTATTCCACCCCTCGGTCTGCTTGAAGACCTCCGCAAACTCAAAATCAGCAGGCATAGCATCCTCATAGTCACGAGCGTGCCCCATGAAGGTACCCTGCTCCACCCAGTTATCACCACCCGTCACTAAGAGCGCGCGCCTCGTCCAATCTCCCGCGGGCGGCGCTGTCTCGTAGCGGATGGTGTTCACGATCATTTTGGTTAGGTCCTGTGCGTCCTGGACGGGCATGCGACCGATCGCGAAATCGGGATACCAGTCCTTCTCGTCTCCAGTTACGCTAACGAATTTGTCATCCCTCGCAGGGTCGAGATACGACGGGACGTAATTTGGTATGACGCTGTCGGGCAGGATGAACCTGTAGTCCCATGAAGCGTCGCCAACGAGCAAGATGTGCGTGGCGATTGGCTCTGCCCAATTGTGATATGCAAACCAGAGGAAAGAGCGCATGGCCAGCGGATTGAAGATGCCGTAGCTGAACTCGTCAAAGATGCTCTGGATGTCAACGACCTTGACGCTGATCCCCTGCGCCCTTCTGAACTCAACCAGCTGCGCAAGAGTCGCAAAAAACTCCGGCACGGTGATGATGATAAGGTCGGCCTGATTGGACGTATCTCGGAGCGTTGAAGGCTCGTCAAGGACAGCGCTGAACGGCGTTCTGAGAGCGCCCTGAGTCGTTGCCCAATAGAGCGTCTGCGCAGACGGCGTGGGGTCCACAAAACGCACCACCCACGAACCCCCCTCATTGACGCGAGAGTAGTGAGGGAAGTATCGCCCGTTGATGATGTCGAGAATCAGAACGTCGCTTTGGCCGAATCCCGCAAGCCGATACTCCACAGGACTGCCGTCTGAGCCCGCAGGAGGTTTGAACCAAGTCTCGTCCCGAATCGCTTGATAGCGCCTAGGATACTCAACCTCCACCCAATTGATGTAGATCGAATCGACGTTCGCCTCAGTGTCGCCTGGACTTTCGATAGTGATTGCGTTGCGGCCGTCTTTGAGGTTGCCCTCGGGGACCTGAAACGTCACGGTTGCGAAGTCGTATCCGTCCCAGAAGAAGTCCCCCATTGGCGTGTGGCTGCCGTTGACGTAGAAGGCGGAATGGTGGTCTGGGTTGACGTTGAAGATACTTGAATTACCTTTCAGCCGCACCGAGACGGTCGCCGCAGTTTGGACGGCCTCGTCAAAAGCGTGAAGCGTGAGATCGACGGAAGCCGAGTCGGGCGCAAACCAGACCGTGTCCCAGAACCAGCTGTCCTGATCGACGTCGTCATTCCAACCATCGTAGAGCACATCCTGCTCAAAGTGCTCCTTCGCCCAGAAGTAGGAGTCGGCATCCAAAACGTCAACCGAGCCCTGCACATCTTCCGAGGCAACCTGATACCGCATCCCACCCCCATCGTCCCAGCAGAGCCACCAGACTGCCTCGTCAGTGTACTCATCCAGTGCCCATCCGATCTGCTCGCTGCGCTTCCGACCACCCATGAAAAGCACGAAATCGCCCTCGTCAAACGACCCGTCCCCGCCATCTACTACAAGGATCGGGACCATCTCCCCGCGGTAGTAGAGCTTTAGCCTCGTAGTATCGACCCCCGAGGGGGCAACGCCGTGCGACCGCAAAAAATCGTAGTCAACCTTATAGACACCGTCCTCGCTCGTCGAGAGCTTCAGATACGTTGTATTAGGATCATACCAATACTTCTCGACTGCGCTCTCGCTCAAACTCCCTGACCGACTGGCGAGTCGGTAGAACCTCGCCTGCTCGTAATTGGCCAAAAGGCGAGCGAGCATCGGCTCGAAGCACGCCTCATCGCGAAGGCCGAGCTCGGCGGCGGCCGGCAGCGTCCTGGCGTCGCGCACGAGCCTTATCTCGACCGAGCCGCTTCGCACTATGCGCAGCAGATTTCGCCTTGCGTCGAGTTGGATGGGGCATATCTTGATGAGCGCGATTTTCTGGCTTCTGAGGAAGCCTATGTGGCTGATTCTGAGCGGCGCTGCGGGGAACAGGCCGCTGCGAGCGCAGGTGGCATCACGCGGGTCGCCTTCGGGAGAATCTTCGCAGCCAGGCTCTCGCCAGGGAAGGACGTTGCAATCGTGCTCGAAAAAGGACTCCTCGGACAAAAGCCTCACTGTGGCGGAGGATACATCCCCCGGAATGCCGACATAGAAACCCTTGACGGGAAGGGATGGCTCGCCCACCTCCATCGTGTTTCGCAGCCCCGGCACAGAGACTAACGTCCCATCGGACCGCTGGAGAGTCTTGTCAACGCGGTAATCGGTAAGCGTAAACTCGAAACGAATCGTTTCAAGGTCGGGCGAGCATTCTGGGGGCGAGACAAGAAGTCCCTCCGAAGCAAAGTTTGTGGCGGTGCAGTCAAGGATTACGCCCAGGCTCATCACTGCACAGGTCCCAAATAGGATCAGAAACACACACACGCGATGCCGCATCGCCCTGAAGTGTATGTTCACCGTATCGTCGTCTCCCCGGGTCGCCGCAATCGCTCTATCGGAGCACGTCGCGAGCGTTTATGTCCCACTGCCGCCCCCGCTTGGCCATCTCCGCAACGTAGAGCCGCTCGAAATGACCCTCCCATTTGGGCGTATCTGGCTTGACGGACTTCATCGCATCAAGCTTGCTGAGCACTATCTGGATGACCTCGTCCTCGAGCTTCAGCTCCAAAGTAATCGTTCGCCTGATACAGGCCCGGACAACGTTTGCTGACGCAACAAAGCTCACTCGCTCGTCCCGGTCCAACTGGTCAGTCAGCTGGAATGCAATATCGCTTATCTTGTCGTCGCTAAGTCTCATAAAGTCCGCCTTCCTGAGCCCAGGACAGCGCGCTCAGACCACCAAGTTACGCTCGTTAATAAGACGCCTCTTGATCATCTTGAACATGTCCCGGTAGCTGATGTTCTCCCGGTGCATCTCATCTCTATAATTGTCCAACAGCTTCCGAACCTCCTCATTCAGCCTGTCCTCGATAAGCAACTGGTCAAGGACAAACTCCTCGACCATCACCCGTAGCATCTCAAGGTCTGACCTATCGACCTCAATCAGCTTCTCTTTGAGAACGTCATCCACTATTCGACCAGCCAAAAACCGCACCTGCTCTCTCTTAAGCCTCATATTCTATCCACCCACTGAACACAGGTTCTGCCTCAGCCAACATCGTTATCTCGCCCTCCTGATCGATCTCGATCTTGAGAACTCCACCCCGCATTAACACGCGAACCGACGTGTCCACCTTCCCCAAGCGCTTGGCAATCGCCGCTGTTGCCGAGGCGCCCGTCCCGCAGGATAGCGTCGGCCCAGTGCCGCGCTCCCATGTGCGGACCTTGAGCTCGCATCTCGATATGACCTGGACGAAGTGGACATTGGTCCTCTCTGGAAATACGGGATGGTTCTCGAGCGCTGGCCCGAGGCGCTCGAGCGCAACTTTGGACACATCATCGCAGAAAACTATTGCGTGGGGATTCCCCACTGAGGCCGCCGAAACGGTCAGTTCCTCGTCCTGAACTGTTATCGGCTGTTCCAAAAACTCGTCATCGCGAGCGCCCACAGCTAGGATATCGCCTCGACCAAAAAGTGCCTTGCCCATCCTCGCCTCGACCAGAGTGCGGCCATCCTCGCTCTGGACAATGCGAGCAAGCACATTTCGGTGGGATGTAGCTATCCGGACGCCAGAGGTTGTCGCCCTCGCAAATCCCTTTCGCTCAAACGCATACCGGGCAGCGCACCTGAAGGCCGTCCCGCACGAGCCAGTCTCGGAGCCGTCAGGGTTGAAAACCCTCATATAAATGTCGGCATCGGCGTCCCCCGGACTGAGAACAGCAATACCGTCCGCCCCAATGCTGAACCGCCGCTGGCAGACATCTTTGGCGAGCTGCCCAAGGTCAACGCCGTCAAGAGCGCAGTCCTTCGCGTCGAACAGAATGTAGTCATTGCCGAGGCCATGCATTTTCACGAAAGAAAGCCGCATCATCGCTAATCTCTCTGAACTCGGGGCTTCCGACGTTCAGTTATCGGCTCATCCGGCCTGATAATTTGGCGCCTCCCTCGTGATCAGAACGCTGTGTGGATGGCTTTCCCTAAGCCCCGCCGTGGTTACCCGGATGAATCGGGCCTTTTGCTTAAGCTCCTCGATTGTGCGGGCGCCCAAATAGCCCATGCCCGCCGTAAGCCCGCCGATGAGCTGACAGACCAGCGAGGCCACAGAGCCCTTGTAGGGAACCATGCCCTCGATCCCCTGTGGGACCATCTTATCCTCCGCATCCTCCTTGTAAAAATAACGGTCGCTGCCGCCGGCCTTCATCGCGCTCAACGAGCCCATCCCACGATAGGCCTTGTAGCTTCGGCCCTCGTAGAGCACTATCTCGCCCGGCGTCTCCTCAGTCCCTGCAAAAAGGTTGCCTATCATCACGCAGTCGGCGCCCGCGCCGATCGCCTTCGTAATGTCCCCGGAATACTTGATGCCACCGTCGGCGATCAACGGGATGCCGCAGCTGGCCGCCGCCTTCGCACATTCGTAAATGGCCGTCAACTGCGGAACACCTACCCCCGCGACAACTCGCGTCGTGCAGATGGCCGATGGGCCGATCCCGACCTTAACTGCCTCCGCGCCTGACTTGCTCAGCGCCTCCACGCCTTCAGCTGTAACAACATTGCCGGCGGCAAGCGGTGTCTCGGGATGCTCTGACTTCAGCCGTTCCACCATGTCGAGCACTACCTTCGAGAAACCGTTGGCCGTATCGACAACAATCACGTCCACGCCCGCATCAACCAGCGCATCGACCCGGTCCGGAGTGTCCGCCGAGACACCGACCGCGGCCCCCACCCTCAGCCGCCCAAGTGCGTCCTTGCAGGCTTTGGGATAGAACATCGACTTCTCGATATCCTTGAATGTCATCAGCCCCACCAACGCGCCGCTCTCATCCACCACAGGAAGCTTCTCGATCCTATTGCGGTGAAGCAACAGTTTGGCCTCCTCCGTCGGCGTGTTGGGCGGAACCGTCACCAACTTATCAAGCGGCGTCATCACTTCGGCCACTGTCTTCGAGGTGTCTGGCTCGAACCTCAGGTCCCTATGTGTCAAGAGCCCAACTAGCTTCCCAGAAGAATCGACCACAGGAAACCCCGAAACCTTGTACTTCCGAACCATCGACTTGGCCTTGCTAACTCGATCTCCAAGACCGATCGTAACAGGGTCCATCACCACAACACTCTCAGACCGCTTCACCCGATCAACCTCCGCGGCCTGAGACTCGATGCGCATATTGCGATGAATAACGCCAAGGCCGCCCTCGCGCGCAATCGCTATTGCAAGCCTACTCTCCGTTACTGTGTCCATAGCAGCGCTTATGATCGGGATGTTCAGCGTTATGTTTTTGGTCAATCGCGTGCGGGAATCCGCCTCGTGAGGCAGAACCTCTGACCGACCAGGGATCAGAAGCACATCGTCGAACGTCAAGCCTTCTTTACCGAACCTTTCCTGAAACTGCATCCAACTAGCCCTCCTGATTCTCGCTCACCCTCGTGCACTGTCGCGACGAGAAATGTAGCCCATATCAAAATATACACACGGGGACGATCTGCGGTCAAGGCCGAGCCTCCGATCTCTCGCGTGCCCCAACCTACCTTCCTTGCCAAAAGCACTCAACAACGTAAAAAGGCGCCACCGGTCTCCCGGCGGCGCCTCGGCTGAAATACTTCTCGAATGGATAGGATTGTTGTCGGTGCTACTATTCCGTCGTCTTCTTCTCTGAACGAATGTCCACGCAGGCGGTCTTTGTCCCCGCCTGTGCACAGACCTTCAGCATCCCCACGTCTCCGTTCGGCCTGAACACCGTCTGGGCAGCCCCCAGGGCGTTGGTATCAACCGAGCTCGCGTCGAAGGTCGCGCTCACAGCTCCCTGCACGGAGAAATAAACCGTAACGCTCGAAAGAGGCGCTCCATGTTCCCCAACAACTGTCGCAGTGATAAGCGAGAAGCCGTTGTCCGCATCAGTTATGTAGATCGGGTCAGCGGCCACCGAGATGGAGCCAATCTTGCTGCTCTGACTCAGAAAAATGACCTCGGTGGAATCCATAACATAGCTGTTCTGGGAGCCGTAGTCGATGATGGCTATGATCTCTTTCGTGCCCGGGAAGTCTGGATTCGGTGTGTGGTCTGGCTCATAAGTAAGCCAAAACGAAGCGTTCTTCAGGACCTCGCCAGATATTCTGTTCTGGCCATTCTCGAAGAAGCCGCCCGTCGTTGTAACTTTGACGACAACAGGCTTATCCAGGTCCTTCCCGTATCCATCCTTGACGTCGATCATCACCAACGTGTTCTCATAGGGATACAGCTCCGAGGGCTTTGCAGTAACCGACACCATATAAGGCGCGGTTGGGCCAGTAGGCGACTCGTCGCTCCCCGAGTCGCGCCTCGAGCAGGCGAGAGGAATTGCCAAAACGCAAATGGCAATAAGAATTAAACTTATTCTGGTGATACCACTCAGATTGGGAAGTCGAAAGCCTTTTCCCATCACAAGCCTCCATCAAGGATCATTTGCTCAAGCCACTCATTATCACGGAAGATAAGGTGACGGACTATCAGTATATGACCAGAGGATTACTTTGCTAACATCCATAAACGGGATGGTAATCTCAGACCCCCAGTCCCCGAAATCATAGGTCATAACCTTGAAAGCTTGATAGTGCCTGACCCCCGGCCACAACTCCATCTTGATTTTCTTGCCGTTGACCATTGTTATGACGACCTTCGAGGGCGATACAATCTCTATGACTCGAATGTCCCTAGCACGCACAGCGTATTCGGTCTCTCTAGCAAAACCATAGAAATCATCGTCAGGGTGGGCAACGGTCATCTCGCGAACGAACTTGGCAGTCCCATTGGCGACAATCCTAAGACGCTTGCCAGCATAAACCTTACCATCCCTAGTGTAGATCTTCCCATAGAGCTCATCGCCATAAAGCAATCGTTTCTGATAGTAGGGTGTCGTGTCAGTCTTTGCGCGTTGCGCAAACTGACAAGCTGTGCTACCGAAAGCCAAACCAATTATCACTATCAAGATTCCTAATCTTGTGAACATCTAGGATGTCCCTCCCTTTGAACCCGCGAAAGAAACAGATCGAATTATTTCACCGGGTAGCCCGCCAGGGGGTGACGGGCTCCCGGGTTCCCGGCCCACCTTACAAGGAGGTGGTAAGAAGACTCTGTTATTGTCTAATACCATAACGACTTCAAACATCTCTTTTCAAGCTATTTATTGTCCGGCGCAGGAGTTGGCGTCGGCGTGGCGAATCCTCGCCTCAGTCCGCTTCCTCTAGTCAGTCCACCGCCGCCCGTGGCTGATGGCGACGGCTCCGCCTTGGCCTCAACCATCACATAGGCAGTCGCACAGTCATCATAGTCGTCGCAGACTTTGACCTCATACTGGCCCTCGGCGGACCAATACACAGGAAACTGCTCATTTTCCCCTGTGACCCCAGAGGTGGGAGCCCCACCCTCCGGAACGGTCCAATGATATGTCTTGGAGCAGCCACCCCAGGCCGTGAAAGTGACCACATTCCCCTCCTTGACGGCCCCGTAGCTCGGCGAAATCCGCACGCAGAACTGCTGCCCAAACATATATGAAGTGTTTGCAGTTACAGCCCCAAAGCCGCCTGTCGTCTGCGCTCTCAGAAGGACACGACCGCCGCCAGTAACGTCCAAGTAGGCACTTATGCTGCCATCTCCGTCTGTTGTAGCAGTTATCGACTGGAGAGTCTGGTCACCGTTGAAGAAAGCAACCGCCCCAGCGTTGCTGAAACTGTATATATAGAGTCTAACTTGCTTGCCAGGTATTGGTGAACCATCGCTCAACGACTTCAAGAAAAGCCAAACCTCACCGGTGCACCTATCATCATAGGGCCCGCCGTCCTCATCCTCAGTCAAATGCTTGAAGCAGATATTCTTCGGAACCGTATCGTCAAACTTGAGGCTATAGCAGCCCGCGCCACCCTCCTCAAAGACAACGTGCTTGCTCGTCCAGAAAACCGGTGGTTCCATGCCACTGACATTCCCAAAATCGCAGTATTTCTGCTCGATCCTAACCGACTCGCTCGATCGCCCGTGCAGACAGTGCCCTCGGAGAGTTGCCGAGGCGTTACCCTGGCTGTCAGTGCCCACGAGCATCATCGATTCGGCCGTCTCAAAGATGCCAAGATGGCTGGCTAGCTCCACGCCAACTCCCTCCACCGGGTAGCCATCGCTGCACGTTACTTTCACCGTCAGGACAGTCTTCTCAGAGCCATCTTCAAGAATCGAGTAATCCGTCGCTGATAGACTGGCGACGCGTATCTTCCTAAACCTGTAGCTGATCGCCTGCCTGTGCGTCCCATTTGCCGAAATGTAATCGGCCCAGATGCTGACCTCCTCGTCCGGCCCTGCTGTGTCATCAGAGAGCATCACGCTCGTAGTCATGCGCGTGGTAGCCACGCCCTGAGCGGTCGTTACGACCGGAGACCCGTAGTGCTCCAGACAGCCATTCTCGCAGCCAAACATGATCTCGGCGCCGCCGACCGGCAGGCCATTCTTGTCCGTAAGAACCGCCCTAAGCTGTATCTCCCGGAGACCGTCAGCCGCTGCGCTCGAGCCATCCTTAGAATATGGATCGTCGCTTTGCGCCGTAAGCGCTATTAAATAGTCCTCAGACTCAAAGTTCATCGTCTTCTCAGCGGAGGGCTTTGTCTTAGTCCCTGAACATGTATAGCTTTCCGTAACAGCCGTTATCAGGCAGTCCCCAGTGGAACTATCGCTATAGAACTTGACGAGCGCCTGACCAAGAGAATCCGTCACTTGCTTTGCGCTGCTCGTGTCGCTCTTGGAAAACTTCACACCAGTAAGGTGCGCCGAGAAAACGATCGACTGGCCAGGCACTGGCTGACCGTTCACCGTAAGGACTGCGAGCGCGCTGACCTCGGAGGCATTCGCCTTGGCTACCATCGGGTCGATCGTGAGCTGTAACTCGCATTCATTCGCTTCAAACGTAACGTCGGCAGAGCCCTCGATCAGGTCTGTCGAGCCCGGACACGGATATGCGTCGGTCGTCCTCGCAGTAATTGTGCAAAACCCCGAATAGCCTGGGCTGTTGAACTTCGCGGTTGCGACGCCAGACTCATTAGTATAGGCGTCCTCGCCGCTGGTGAATACAACCCCGGTAAGCGAGGCGTCAAACTTCACCTCGACACCTGCTCCCACAGGCCCATCGTTCACCTTGACCGTCGCCGTCGCCGTTACCTCGCTACCGTCCGCCTTTACCACAGTCTTGTCGGGCACCACGCTGATGTCGCACTTGTTCGGCTTGAACGTTACGTCAACGGAATCCGCTGCGCTCTCGCCGTCGCAAAGGTTCTTCATCTCGGCCTTCACAGTGCAGTTGTCCGTATAGCCATAGCTTCTGATTGTTACAACAGCTGTGCCATTCGCATCCGTATAGACCGAATACGGAGCGTCGCTGTCGGTTTCCGTGAAGTAGACTCGCCAGCCGCTCTTCAGGTCCCTAGTATAATCGAGGCTGAAGATGACCGGCTCGTTCTTAAGAAGCTCAGAGTTCATTGTAAGAACAGCTGTTGCGGTGATCTCGTCATTGCCGTTGGCCTGAACGGTGGTGGGGTCAACCGTCAGCTCCACATTACAGATGTTCTTTCTGAAATCGATATACTTGCACGAGCTTGAAGTATCCAGAGGTGAGCCAGAGGGACAAGAATAGTCCGTCTCCACACAGATATTGTAGGTCCCCATCTCATCGGAGTATATCTGGACAACAACCTCGCCGCTGGAGTTTGTAGTGCCAACCTTGCTAGGGCTAAAGACAACATCTTCCGTAGCCTCGCCCATTGTGGTAGATGCGCTAAAGTTCAGTGTTTGGCCGACGACAGGCTCCTCATTGTAGGCCAGCTTCCCCGTAATAATTACCGGATTGTCAGAACCTGTGTGAACGAGCGTGCTGTCAGCAGTGAGACTGAGGTTGCAGCGATAGGATAGATTGGGCATGAACTGAAGCGAGACCTGGTTGCTGTTCACGCCACCCGAGGTTGCGGCACAGATCACGTAGCTCTTGAGCGTCTCACTCGTCACAACAACGCTCACACCTCCCATGCTGTCTGTTGCCTTCTCAGCAAAGATGCTGCCCGCCTCATATCCGTCGAGAGTGACTTCCGCCTTAGCCAACGGCACCGGCAACTTGGCAGACCGGCCTGGAAGCACTGAAGGCAAGCCGTTGCCGAGAGATTGGCCGCTCAGACCGGAGGCTCCGCTCTGTTTGAGCGACGTCGAGTCGAATCTCGAGGGTCTGCTCATCCTGTCCGAAGATGCCATGGGCAGAGCAGTCTGTGGCGAAACAGCCCGTTGCTGGCTGACGATAGACGGTCCTCGCGAGATGGATTTGCTGGACGATAGTCCACGGTAAAGGGGAGAACCCGCAGCCACGGTCTGCGACTTGCTCAGCAGTTTGAAAACGATTCTCTCGCCCGCGATAGGCATATTGTAGGCATCTTTGAGAATTGCAGTGAGCTCGATGTTTCTGAACACCTCGGCCTGGCTGGAGCTCGCAGTGAGTTCGAGAGTAGCTCCTTCCGGTCCAACATCCGATCCTCCTCCCCCACCCCCTTTGCTGCAACCGCTAAGGTTCCAAATCGTCACGCTTAGGGCCGCAAACCCTACTACAAGGAGCAAAGTTACAAGCGGACTACGCCTCATGCTTGAATTCCTCCGTTATTAGAAATCGGCGCCTGCAAGCACTCGATATCGATCAAAATCCTTATGCTACCAAGAAACCACAATGTCAGCCGACCCAGCGTCGGTCCGCTCGTCAAAATATCCGTTGGAATCAATCTTCGTATAATAATAGCCAAGAGTTGTGGTGAGCGACATCGGAAGCCAGCCGCCACCCTCAACCGAGTAACCCACTCCACCTTTGCACATAAGGCCCCATGCGCTGCTGTTATCGTATTGATACCAAGCGTACGGCATGAACTCCCCTGACGCCCAAAGAAACACGCCGCTCTTGCCCAGCGGAAACCCTGCCTTGGCGCCAAAACCACCACCATACAACTCATCGGTCTCGGGCATTTTGCTTGGCCACTCGCCAAGGAGTCTCTTCAACTCATATTTCTTATATCGAAAATCAGCAAAGACCGAAAAGTGCGAAATAATGCGGTAGCAAACGTCAGCCCTTATATCGGCTAACTTCAGTGACATCTTCGATGACACGGCACTTTGGCTTTGGCCCAACCCTGACGAATCGTAGGCATCAAGTGTGCCAAAATAGCTGGAAATCACGAACTCGAAGTTGTCCCAGAAGGTCTCAGTATTGGCTATCTGAACGCTCAGAACTGGTCCAAAGAGCTGCCCATCGTAATACACATGAAAATCGTTCGGGTTACCGTAAGCTTTTGGATAACTGATCTCCGTATCGGCATAGAATAGGCTCTTCAGGCCAAATGTGAACGTAAACCTGCTGATGTCACGCTCCTGGGCTTCACGCTTCTGACAAAGACCGATACAGGGAACTAGCAAAAGGCAAACCAAAACAAAAGCCCCAAGCCTGCGTGTTTTCATCTATGATCTCCTTTCAGTCTCTTCGGCTACGAACCTTAATCGCATAGGCACTACTCTTAGCCAACGCAACAGTGCAAGAAATATAACCCCGCTTAAATAAGCAAAAACTAACCTAACAATCATACACTCTCTCGCATGTCTCCTGTCAAGCCTATCCAACATCCATCACGAAAGCTGACCTTTGTCTGTATTGCCTCATCTTTGACCGCGCCAGCCCCGAACCTCAAGATCAAACAAGCATAAAGACATATCATCAGTTGACGTTTATATCACAACCGATCTTGCCATGTCAACCACAAAAAACCCATCATCTCCAGAGACTCGATTCGGGCCGCTTCTCTGCAACGCGCCTCGGCACGCATATAAATAAACCGTGCCGCCTGACATGCAGAACCGACCTACTATGCGTATATCCTGAGCGACAATCGCTGATTGAAAACGCGACAGCAGTTGTCCGTGCGAGCTCAATCACCGTCAATGTAATGATCGGGGTTGGACTTCGCCGTTGAACTTGGCCTGGCTCCGCAATACAATTCTGCGACAATTAGAATCTTAACATCTGCTGACAAAGCTGTTCCGCTAGGAACACGAATCTGGGAGCAAAAATGGCCAAATCCAGGCTCTATTTCATATCCGCAAGAAACACCAAATGGCTATATAAGGATAGCCTGCCCGGCAAGTTCGAGCGCGTCCTTGATAAGTTCAAGTTCGAAAAACACATAAGCAAAAATGAATGGGTCGCTGTAAAGATTCACTGGGGCTCGGAGGGAGCCTTCAGGCCCATCAGGGCGACCTTCATTCGCAAGACCGTGGACAGAATCAAGGCCGCTGGCGGGGACCCCTTTATCACCGAAACGGTGCGTATCCCGGGCCTCGATTACCTGCACGTGGCCAACTGCAACGGCATTAGCCAGGAGACCTGTGGAGCCCCTCTTGTCCTGGGCGACGGACTATTCGGCAACGACAGCATTTTGGTCGATTCTGGCCCCTTGATGGGTCAGATCGCGGTCGCCTCAGTAATTCATGACGTTGCTGCGATGGTGGTTCTGTCGCATTTCAAAGGCCACGTCCAGTCCGGCTTTGGAGGCGCCTTGAAACACCTGTCCATGGGCGGCATCAGCGCCCGCCACAGATCATGCAAGGGGAAGGGGCGAGGCGCGATCCACATGACAACGCCCGAGCGAATAATCTGGGACAGTTCTAAATGCACTTTTTGCATGGCCTGTGTAAATGTCTGCCCGCGCGGCGCAATCCGGTTCGAGAGAAAGAGGCTCAAGATCGATGAGGAGCTTTGCTGGGCCTGTGGGAGATGTGCGCGTGTCTGCGAGACGGGGGCGCTTTTAGACCCGATTAGCCAGGAGCAGTTCCAGAAGAGACTTATGGAGAGCGCGAAAGCGGTCTTGTCCACGTTCCAAAAGAACAAGATCATCTACATCAACTTCATGCTCGACATTCAGCCCGAGTGCGACTGTATGCCTGGCGCAGACGTCCCAATCGCTCAGGACATCGGCATCTTGGTTGGTGACGATCCTGTCGCTCTTGACCAGGCGTCGCTCGACATGGTCAATGCCGCCACACCTTTGCCAAACTCCTCGCCTCGGACCTCGGCTTGAAGCCTGGCGGCAAACTTCTTGCTGACCTGCACCGGCCGGACCCGCAGTTTGGGATAGACGAGGCGGCTCACCTCGGTCTCGGCAGAAAAGAATACGAGATCATTACGCTAGATGACAATTAAGTAAGCGCTAATCTGAAAGACTGGGTTAAGCAGAATGACAGATGACCTACTCTGGGTTGCCCTGGCTCTTGCACTCGGCGAGAGACGAGCGACTTTCAGGAACCTTGTAGCGGCGTTCGACGACATCGACTCGATCTTCAGCGCGTCCTGGCAACAGCTCTGTCAAGTGAAGGGCGTAACCCATGAGCTGGCCTCGGCAATCAAGAGAATGCCTCAGAGCGATGAATTCCAGAAAGAGAAGGAAATAATTGCACGGCTCGGCCTGAAGATCGTCCCGCTCAAGAGCCCGGACTATCCGGAGAATCTCAGGCATATCCCGGACGCGCCGGGGCTTATCTACGTGCGCGGCACACTTGAGGCCAAGGACAGCTTCGCCATCGCGATCGTCGGCACCAGGAGTTGCACTCACTACGGCCAACAGACTGCTCAGAGCCTCGGTATGGAGCTGGCGTCAATGGGCCTGACCGTCGTGAGCGGGCTGGCGAGGGGGATCGATAGCCACGCTCACAGGGGTGCGCTCATGGGCAAGGGAAGAACCATTGCCGTGCTCGGCACCGGACTCGACAACATCTATCCGCCAGAGCACGCAGAGCTGGCCGACAAGATAGCAGCTTCGGGGGCCGTGATAAGCGAGCTTCCCGCCGGAGTCCCACCGGTTCCAAGAAACTTCCCCGTTCGTAATCGCATCATCAGCGGCCTTGCGCTCGGAACCGTTGTGGTTGAGGCGCCGCCAAGAAGCGGTGCGTTAATCACTGCGCGGCTCGCGCTTGACCAGGGGCGAGAGGTCTTTGCGGTGCCCGGCAACATCACCGCACAGACGAGCCGTGGGACGAACCTATTGATCCGCCAGGGGGCTAAATCGGTTCTTTCTGCCAGAGACATAGTTGAGGAGATAGCGCCAGAGATCAAGGGCATGCTGCACGAGGAAACGCTCAGGGAAGCAGCTGAGGCAAAGCTCAACCTCGACCCCAACGAGCGCAAGATATACCAGACGCTATCGCAGGAGCCGCTACACATCGACGAGATAACGCTCGCAACCGCTCTCCCGCAGCCGATGATAGGCCTGGGCCTCTTCAACCTGGAGTTAAAGGGCCTGGCCAAGGAGCTTCCGGGCAAGCTCTTCGTTAGAACGCTATGAAGTCAGCTGCAGCTTGTAGGTTCGACGCCCTCTGCTGAATAGGTGCTTCAACTTGACGAGAATCTTGTAGGCCAGCCTCCAAAACGGACGGAGCAGTTTGCTGTCGAGTATCGCGGCCAGCCAGGGCTGAGAGAGGAACCGTATTAGCGGCCTGGGAGCGCGATGGTGTAGCGCAAGAACAAGGAAGTTGAGGAACGACTTCTCGAACTCGTGGTAGTATTTTCGATAGACGCTCTTAATCGCGTCCTCTATCAGCCCGTCCTTTCTCGCCCTGTCCCACAATTCGGTGCCGGGATAAAAAGTCAACGAGAAGAACTGAATAATGTATGGACGCGGAAGCCGCAGCAGCAGCCTGACGGTCTTCAAGACGTCCTCCCGTCTGTCATAAGGATTGTCCAGAATCACGTCGTAAACTGGCGGAAACATCCTGTCCTTGTGCCGGTTAAGAATCTGGGCCGCCCATACCACCTGCTCGTTCGAGATGGCACGCCGATACATCCGGTTCGTCCGTTCGCTCCCGGACTGTATCCCCATCTCAACGACATGCATCCCAGCATCAACCAGGTATTCGCACTTCTTCTCCGAGACTGTCGGCGGGCTCACAAGTGCGAAAAAAGGCATATCTATGCGACTTTTGTATTCCTGACAGAAGTCCCTCATCAGCTTCTCCGAAACCGCCGTCAGCGAGTCGTCCGAGAACGCTATCAGTTCAATGTATGGCATCTTCTCTTTGACGCGCTCGAGCTCCAGCATAACGTTCTCTATGCTTCTACGCCGCAGAATCTCCTGGCCTGGGAAAAGCTTCCTGAACGCGGAATTGCAGCAGTATGAGCAGGCGTGGGGGCACCCGCGGGTCGTCATAGTCTGGTAGAAGCAAAGGCCCTTGCCCAGCCGCAATCCGTTCACGAACAGGTCCTTCTGGACCTCGTAATCCATCCGGATGAGGTGCTTTCTGTCCTTGTTGATCGTGTAGTGGTCCTCGTAGTCGAAATCCTGAAGCGGGAGGCTGTCCAGGTCGAGTATCAAAGGCTCCAGTGGGTTCTTTATGACTTTGCCATCATCCTTGAACCACAGACCTTTTATGTCGTGCAACTCCTCGCCACGCTCCATCGCACGAACGAGATTCAGCGTCGGATACTCACCCTCGCCCACGCAGACAATATCGCAGTAGTTGAGGCAATCCTCGGGAATCACAGTGGGATGAATCCCGCCCCAAATGACCGGCACGCCAAGCCCCTTTCTGACGCAGCTCGTTATCTGCACGGCCCGGTCGAAGTAATTGCTCATCACGGAAACGCCAACCAGGTCCGAGCTCGAGCACGCCTGGACAACATCATCCATCAGGCTATCGGGATAGCGGTGCTCGAAATGAGGCTCCTCCCTCAGAAGCGACTCGTGGTCAGGCAAGAAGATCAGCTCGCACTCAACGCCGTGCGCCTTCAAGAAGGAGGAGATGCCACGAATCCCCAAAGCGATAACGTCAAGATACGGCGAAATGAGAGTTACTTTCATCACAAAAAATCTCCGACGCAGACGTTCAGTGCAAAGGACTCCGACTGCCGAGCAGCCCCTTGACGCCCTCGCTCGGCGCGCCAAGAATCCGATTCCTAACACTAACAACCAGGCCCATCATCAGCTCAAACCAGCGCCTGTCAAATAGAAACCTGAACGGCCGCGCCACGAGATACCTTATCAGAATAGGCGGAAAAGGTGTGTTGAAAAGATAGAGCAGACAGTTCAAGTAGGTCTTCCTTTTGTAGAACAGCTGCTTGCGATAGACCTGAGTAATCATGTCGGTTATCAAGCCATCCTCTTTCGCCAGCCGCAGAAGCTCCGTCTCTGGCAA
>CAZKNE010000003.1:0-18373 GCA_964554005.1 uncultured bacterium
GCGGTTTAGCATTTTTGCTAACGCCACAGCAATGATTCTCAGATATTACGATGCGCAGGATTTTGTCCACATCGTTAGCGGGAACTTCTTCACGAGCATGACCGCGATTGGTGAGCAGCTCGTGAAGACCCTTGACTGCGACGCTGCCCTGGTGATGAGGGAGGACCAGGAGCTAGCGTTGTGCACCAGAGATGGTGTCCAGAAGACGCTTCAGGTCGGCATGGAGAACAAGTTCAACCCAGCGGGAGCGCAGGATACTGTCTGTAGCACGTTCGCGCTGGCGCTGGCCGGGGGGGCGAGCGCTGAGAACGCAGCCATCCTGGCGAGCCGGGCGATGAAGGTCGTTCTGTCCAAAGAGGGTACCGCCACGATAACGATAGGGGAGCTGCACGAGTAGCCTCGCATGGACCCGCGTGGGTTCAGCACATAGTTCTTGCCCCAGCTCCCACAGCCGATGATCCCTAATCGAAGCACCTCACTCATACCTCGCTACGCTTTTTCTGCTGCAAATACCGCTCCTGCTCGCTGAATATGCAGCCACAATACTGCTGCCTATATAGACCCATCCGTTTCGACTCCAAGATTCCCTCCTTCCAACCAACACGGAAGTCGAAATAGACGAACTCCACCCCATACTCATCCGCCAGTCGCCCACACAACTTTACAATCTCATCATGCCTCTGATACTTGCTATAAAGCAGGGTTGTCGTGAATCGCTCGAGATGCCTCTCACTGCAAACCCTTGCCGTCTCTCGCAGCCGCATCTCGTAGCAGATAGGGCATCTCGGCTCCTTACCAAACACCGCCGCTAGAAACTCGTCAAGCCCATACCTGTCATCGAGCAAAACATCCGCCCCCGTCTCGAATCCAAACACCTTCATCGCATCGAGCCGCCGCGCAAACTCCGTGTAGGGATGGATGTTCGGGTTGTAGAAGAAACAGGTGGATGAATACCCCTGAGCAGTGAGCTGTTTGAACGGATAGACCGTGCATGGCGCACAGCATGAATGCAGTAGGATCGGTTTTTCGGCGGCCATGTCAGCGTCAGAAGATGACCTTCTGCCCACGTTCTGCCCGCGGCATTGCTTTTGCGGTGTGGAAATAACTGAGCGCCAGCTTCGTCGCCACCCTGCCCCGAGGTGTCCGCTTCAGGAAACCGATCTGCATCAAAAATGGCTCATAGACGTCCTCGATCGTGTCCCTCTCCTCGCTAAGCGAAGCGGCAAGCGTCTCGACACCGACCGGCCCGCCGCTGAACTTCTCGATGATCGTCATCATGAAGCTCCTGTCCATTTTATCTAAACCCTTCTCATCAACCTCAAGCAGATGGAGCGCCTCGCACGCCACGCTCTTTGTTACAGTCTTTACCTTGTGCACCTGGGCAAAGTCCCGAACTCGCTTCAGCAGCCGGTTCGCGACCCGCGGCGTCCCCCGGCAGCGCTTGGCGATCTCGGCCGCCCCCTCGCCATCAACCTTGACGTCCAATATGCTTGCCGATCGCCGGACAATGCTCAACAGGTCCGCCTCGCCATAGAAGTCGAGTCGCTCCCGTATCCCGAACCTATCCCGAAGTGCGGCAGAGATGAGGCCCGATCGCGTCGTCGCCCCGACCAGTGTGAACTTCGGCAGGTCGAGCCGTATCGTCCTCGCGCTCGGCCCCTGGCCGATGATGATATCCAGGTGGAAGTCCTCGAGCGCGGGGTAGAAGAACTCCTCAACCATGCGATTGAGACGATGTATCTCATCGATGAATAAAATATCCTTTTCAGCAAGATTAGTGAGTATCGACGCGATATCACCGCTCCTCTCAAGAGCTGGTCCCGTTGTCGTTATCACCGAGACACCCATCTCTTTAGCCAGAATGTGCGCAAGCGTCGTCTTGCCGAGCCCAGGCGGGCCTGCAAGAAGGACATGGTCGAGCGCCTCGTCCCTCATCCTGGCCGCCTCGACACTCATCAACAGCCGTTTCTTGGTGTTCTCCTGACCCACGAAGGTGGCGAACCTTGCAGGCCGAATGCTCAGCTCTAAAAGCTGCTCATCCTCCTGCCGGTTCCCGTCAACAACCCGCGTTGTCCCCTGTGTATTCTCCAATGTAAACGTCCTTTCCGGCGCTCAATATAAGGTTGACCGCGCCACGTGTCAAATGAGGCGCCGATAGCGGGTCTTTAGGAAGACCTTGACCGTGTGCAGGTATTCACGGATCGTGATGCTGTATGGGAATATACGGTGGTGGATGCAGTAGCCGCGCCATAGCTTGTCGAGAATCTATGCGCATCTATGCAGCGTCCTTTCGCTCGACTTCTGCTCTCGGGCATAGCTCCAGGACCGCGAGTTCAGGAGCACATCTGAACCTAAATGGCGCGTATCCAACGGTGCCGAGGCCTTTTGTTATGAAGATGAACATGCCGCCAGCGTTGAACAGCCCTGCCGAGAATCTCTTGAAGACCCTAGACCTTGAGACGAAGGACCCAACCCCCGGGAGACACATCTGGCCTCCGTGTGTGTGCCCCGCCAGAACGAGATCGACCTTTCTGTCGAGTATGTGAGAGACCACGTCCGGGGAGTGCGTCAAGAAAAGAACCGTGTCGCTCACAAGCACGCCCTCGAAACTCGACTGAATGCAGTGGCGCCCGCTGATAAAGTCGTCGATCCCAATGACAACAAGCCTCTCATCCCCTCGTTCGATGACGTGCTTTTGGTTGCGCAGAACGCGTGTCCCGAGCTGATTCAGTGCGGCGACGAGCTGCGTGGTATCGTTCTTCTGATTCACGATGTATTTTTCAAGGAATAAATTGCTCAGCGGGTAGTGGTTATAGTCATGGTTGCCGAGTATGGCGAGCGTTCCGTTCTTTGGGCCGATGCGATCGAGGCTGCGCATGACCTCTTCAAGGAGCGGCAGACCCGTATCGGTCTCGATCATGTCCCCGGTTATGCAGATCAGGTCTATGCTCTCTCGACTAAGCTGCTGTGCCGCCCGGCTTATTGCCTTGATGATCTTGGGGTTGGTGTTTTCTCGCAAATGAAAATCGGACAGATGCAGAACCTTGAAGCCTGAAAACCGCGAGTTGGGCTTGAGAATCTCAACCCGTGTTCGCGAGACCGTCGGTGAAAACGGCTCCACCCAATAAGCGTATGCCGCGAGCGCGGCCCCGATTGCGACTACAATGCCAATTAGAATAGTTATCATATTTGTGTCTCCGAGCGAACGAGGCTATGAGTTCGAGGTTGAAAGGTCAAGGTTGGAACGTCGCTGGCAGCTGGTTTGCCGTGAGGCGCAGTGTTGGGCTTCGGCGCTCGGGCGGCTCTTGACAAGAAGGAGGGAACTGGGCAATCTTTGATATGGATGTTGGTTTGAACTCGTCATTCAACTGAAACGGAGGAGAGGTTTATGTGGGCCTACTTGTGGGAAGGTCTTATCAATATCTGCTCAACCATAATTTATTGTATCCTGGGCTTCGCCATGCTCGGTGTTGGCTACAAGATATTTGAGTTCATCACGCCCTACGACTTCGACAGGCAGATTACTGAAGACAAGAACGTGCCGCTGGGGATCATAGCTGCCAGCGTCATCTTTGGTGTTGCGCTGATAGTGATCTTTGTTCTGACCAAGTACGTTGCGCGGGCCTGGTAAGGGAGCTATAGGCCGGCCTTTCTTGTGGATTCGCTCGCTTAGGATTCGCTGCGCATAACAGTCGCGATGCATTCGTAAGGCGGAGGCTTTGAATGCCAGCAGAAGGTGGAAAGAAGCAGAAGCCAGAGATGGTCTGGTCAACGTTGCCGTTCGTCGAAAGGCCCCTGGCCTCGCTTATGGTTCTGCTGTTTCTCGCGCTCATTCTTACCGGCATTTATTTTTGGTTTCACAGCTATTACTGGGTAGCCCTCGCTGGTATAACGCTCTTTATGTCGCTCTCGGCCTATTTCGCCCCCACACGCTACGAGCTCTACGACGATCACATGGTTATCAAGCGCTTTCTGACCACGCAGAACAAGAAGTGGGCCGAGTTCAAGCGGCTTTATTCAGATAGAAACGGCGCATTCCTCTCACCGTTCGACTCTCCGAACCGCCTTGAGAACTTCCGCGGCGTTTTCTTGAGAATCCCTCACAATAGAGTGGAGACCCTCCGCTTTCTTCAGCGCAAGGTCCCTTTGGGCACAGCGGACAGGACAGTCGAGGTGAGCTCAGGTGATAAGGCCTCATAGGTTGATGCGGGCCGACCGCTGCGCCAGCTCGTAGAGGTGGTCTGCGGTTGGGCTGGCGAGATGGATGATGGATGCTCAGATCGCCTTGTATGAGCGGACAAAGGCAGCCGCTGCGTGTCTTGCTATGGTGTCTTTTTAGTCGGTCGCCCCAGAAAGATGCGTCCTGGGTTGATGTGCTAGCGCAGATAGGGCCAGAAGGATGCCGGGAGAGATAGTCAACAAAGGATGCGTCGTCGAGATTGAGGGACCCATGGCGAGGGTTAGAACGGTTCGGTCCGAGGCGTGTGCTATGTGTGCTGCAAAGGGACTATGCCACCCATTCGGGCAGAAGACGACCGAATTGCTCGTCAAAAACACGATCGGGGCGAGGCCGGGCCAGGAGGTTCAGCTTGTCATGAGGTCCTCGTCGCTCCTTAGCGCCTCGTTCCTTCTGTATCTCGTGCCGCTTGGGTTTGTCATCGGCTCAGCGGTTGGCGGGCATTTCTTGGCCGAGGCGACCGGCTGGTTTTCGCCGGAGACAGGCTTGCTCTTGTGCGTTGCTTTGGGCCTTTGTGTATCCTTTTTCACTGTGAGGTTTTTGGCTCGGCGCTTCGAGAGCTCGAGCAGGTTTGAGGTGCGAATGGTCAGGCTTGGCGAATCTGGTGGCCCTGACGCTGCCTGACACCACCGTGGAGAGGACGGTTCTGCATTCTGGCTTCAGAAGCGCATTGTAGGGGTGCTGCTTGCTGCACCCTTGATGATTGGGCACAGGGCGGGGCAAGCACCGCCCCTACGACTCCACACGGACTTATTGGACAGTCTCTGTAGCCCAGGGCTACTTTGTAGAATCAGTTAGATCGGTTATGCCGTGCTCGAGCTTGAGATGACGGGCGAGGCTTGCCGGGTTTATAAGTGGCACAAGCCGGCCGTCGTCGAGTATGCTTTCCGACAGGAAAGGAGCTAATAGGGCTCCGTTTGGGCTCGAATCCGCTCGAATCGAAATCGCCTGCTGCTTGTCGCCGAGCCCATCAACGAGCAGCGAGAGCCGCGCAAAGCCGTGTCCCAATCTCACTACAGTTGCCCCTTCGGGGGGCTTCTCGGTCGTTGAGGCAACTATTGCTGGCCCGCCATTTGTGCCAGTGCGGAATGTAACGTAGGGGGACCTGCGCTCGCTGTTAGGGAACGGCTCAGGCCAGGGCACATCTAACCCCGCAACATCGAGGATGAGGGAGCATGGAACACCCAGAACTTGGTCCGCTACGTGAAGCTCACAGATGGTGATGTTGCTGCGGGATGTTGGGAATCTCAGCCGGCACGACGTAAGAGCATCACCCTCAAACATGGCATCTGCCACGCCGAAATCGGCCAGCAGTATCTTTTCAAGGTGCCGAAGGATGGCGTCCAAGGGGGAGTTGTGAAGCCGTGCTTTGCATTTTTTGCCTGTGATCAAGACCGTGACCAGGTGATCAGCCTCATGGCCAGAAACGGTGATCTCAGCACTCTCGCTGGCGACGGTCTGGTCAGCCATTGGTATGAAGCTCACACAAAGATCGATGATTGGATCAGAGATTACGTCCAGAAGATCGGCATCGATCTGGGTCCCCAATGGTTGGACCTGCACGGAGCAAGCGCTGCCTCGCTGTCTTGCGGTTTCCCTGATCGTTCTGGGGACCTCCTCCATCAGGCTGCTCAGCGGTTTTGACCGAAGCTCGCTCATGGCATTTCGCAGCCCTCCAACGTGACGAATGAAATTGTGGTACATGCCGTCCATCCTGTCAGGCAGCTTGAGGCCGCTGTGCATCAGCCTCGCAATGCTGTGGGCGAACTCTGAGATGTGGTCCACCTGTCCAGACAGGTCTGCAATCGCAGCGTCAGAGACCTCGTGTCCTGAGGGCACTGGGACCATCAGACCGACGCTCTTCATCTCCTCTGTCCATGAATCATTGGCAGAAGCCAGACCATGGGTCGCCTCGAGTCGGTTGCATAACTTAAACTCTATCTCGCCGATCTCGTAGAATGTCGCGAGTATGTCCTCAAGCTCCTTGGGACCGTAGTCCGAGGCGATGAGGAACTTGAAGCGGAAGTAATACTTGTTGACGTCGTATTCCGTTATGTCAGGCACTTCCTCAAGTATGGGCAGGTTCAGCAGCACATCGCCTGCGACCTCCAGCATTCCGTAAAGGTCCAGCGGCTCAAGCCCTGTTTTGAGTATTCCTTCTGATGGCCGGATGGAGACGATGTAGCATCCTTTACCCCGCTCAACAGCGTCCAGAAGGAGCCTTTTTTCAAACGGAGAGGCTGACTCAAGGAACGCTGAGTCAAGGTTAAGCTCCGCCTCAAGCGCGTTCTGCTCAGGAGCATCCAGCCTAAGTTGACCCGAAGCGAACAGCACGAACAATACCCTTAACTGCTCAATGTGCGTCTCGATCTCCTTGACGCTCGCCTCGCCTCTGTCGGACTTGATCACTAGTCGCGGAAGCAGACCGATGCTGCTCTGGAGCGCCTCGAGAGATGCGTCATCGAGGGCCTCATCGCTTTTCAATGCATTCTCGAGCGACCACTCAAGCGTGTAGGCGAGCTTGGCAACGCCCTGCAAGCCAAACATAGTCCCCAAGCCTTTTAGCTTCTGGATTGACCTCAAAACGCCCTGCAAGGCTTGACGGTTGTCGCGGTTGGCCATGAACCGCGCAAGACTGCTCAAGGCCCGGTCGATGGTTCTAAGCGAGTTCTCTTTGAATCGGTAGGCAAAATTGAGCGTGCCGCGAGAGGCTCTCTCGGCCCGCTCTCTCATTTGCGTATGCGGCGATTCGCTGGAAGCCCGCTTGGCTGCCCCTGTGGGCGCGTCCTTGTGTGCGGTCAATCCCGAGTCTTCTTTGGCATCACAAACTGCTTCGTAAGGGATTCTCGATACAATCCTAGCATCAAACGGTGAGAGCAACTCCCTGAGGCGTTCCTCATCCTCCCTTGACGCGACAAGCAGCCTGACCTCGCACCGATCGGTGTTATTAGCACCGCCGTTGTCGCCCATGGGACCTATCGAGCGGGCCAGCAGCTCACAATGAACTATCACTGCCCTGATCAGACCGTCCACCTGACCGTCTTGTCTCCGCCCATCAAGCTCGCATGGCCCGTCTAGCGCGTATAGATTGTAATCCAGCTCCCTCGCCAGTCTGAGCAATCGCTGGTCGAGACGGTCAGCGTTAAACCACTTCAAGTATTGCTCTACGCTCCCACTGGAGTTGCTTTCTTGGTCAGCCAACGAATGTTTTATCCATTGAGAATTGTGCTAATCACTTGCAGGTTTCATCAGTCTTTTCGATCGCTTGTGTTGGATCGTTTAGCTCTCATATTCTGTTCGGGACGTGTTGGGGGGGACACTTCGACCGGGTCCGCTCGAGCGTTATTTCCCAAAGAACGATCTCAACCTGGCGCGGAGCTTCAGGACAGCCCCGGCGTGGAGTTGAGAGACCCTACCCTCAGTTATGTCAAGTATTGTCGCGATCTCCTTCATCGTCAGGTCCTCGTAGTAGTAAAGGGCGAGGACCAGCCTCTCTTTTCGCGACAGTTTATCTATCTCTTTCGCCAAGAAGGATTTTGCTTCCTCGGCCAGGTATTTGGTGTCGGGTGTGGGAACTTGTGTCGAGGCGTCCAGAAACAGCCTGTCCTGGCTCCACTTGTCATCCTCGCTGGCCAGGACAGAATCGAGGCTTAGAAGCGTAACGCTTGAAACCTTCGACAGTAGGTGCTCGAACTGCGAGAGCGAGAGGTCCATTGTCTTGGCGACCTCCTCGTTGGTGGCCATCCTATTTTTGTCCTGCGAGACCCGAAGTATCGCGTTCTCGATCTGGCGCGATTCTCGCCGGACCGAGATCGGTATCCAATCCTGTGAACGGAGCTCGTCTAGAATGGAGCCGCGGATGCGGCTCTCAGCATAAGTCTTGAAGCGCACCTCACGGCCTGGGTCGAACTTGCTCATCGCGTCTATAAGGCCGAGGATGCCCGCGTTGACAAGGTCGTCAGTCTCAATGTGCGGCGGCAGTCTGAACGCTATGCGCTGCACGATATATTTGACGTAGGGGACCATCTCAATTATCTGCTGCTCCCGAACCTCAGGATCAGAAAAATCAACTCGCTCCACTGTATCACTCTTCTTTAAGCTGTAAGCCTATTCTTACACTGGTCTGCAATCCTTAAACGAATCTACTGAATATGTTGCCTAACTTCAACAGATTGACGGGCGAGATGGTAACTTGTAGGAGACAACTTGCGAGTTAGCCTTGCCTGATACCATAAGCCTATTTGTTTGCCTTGCTTAACTGCGAATGCACATAATGGGAAAGACTCTTTTTCTCCGTGTCTTATGTGTCTCTGATTTGCAATCCAGAGGCTGACGAGAAAACGCCGGCTGGCTCCGAGAAATGCTCTGTTTTGGTGCCCAGCCTGGCAGTTTCGGGGGTTTTGGTCAGGAGGTTGACTTGCCGATGCGATCGATTGTATGTTGCCTCCAGCAGTTTCGGTGAGTGGTCGCGTCGGCATATCCTTGTCGGTGTGATGAGCTTGCCGATATGATCGATTGTATGTTGCGTTAGAAGCGGTGCGCTGTGTTGCACGGAGCGAAGGAAGACAATGGCAGTGGAGGTTTCGCGACTGAAGAGGGCTCAAGGGAGTTCGCCGCCTCCAGGGGCTGAAGTTCTGGCATTCGTAGGGCTTGGCTCGAACCTGGGCGACCGCCAGAGTAACATACGAACGGCCCTTGATTTGGTTGGTTCTGTCTCAGGTCTTAGCCTTCTAGGCGTATCGTCGTTTTACGAGTGCGAGCCGGTCGGTCGGTCGGGCCAGCCGGACTTCATTAATGCGGTGGCCGAGGTCAGGACATCGCTCTCGCCTCGTTCGCTGCTCAACGCTCTTCAGGGGATAGAGAAGAGGATGGGCAGAGCTCCTTCGCGTCAGCGGTGGGGGCCGAGGCTCATCGACCTCGACATTCTCCTTTATGGTAACGAGCTCGTGCTTGCGCCTGACCTCGTAATCCCTCACGCCCTGATGCACGTGAGGCGTTTCGTTCTTGCGCCTCTTTGCGAGTTGGAACCTGACGTTATGCACCCGGTTTTTGGGCTAAGATGTCGGGAGATTCTGCGGCGACTGAGGAGCAGCATGAGGTGCGAGGGTTTCTCTAGTCAGTCTGTTCGGGTAGCTGTTCAATGAAGGGTGCGAGATATTTCGCAGTTGAGGGCCCGATAGGGGTAGGGACGACGAGCCTTGCTAGGATGCTGGCCAGCCACTACAGGGGCAAGGCGGTGCTGGAGCAGCCGGGCAAGAACCCGTTCCTGTCGGACTTTTACAGGGACAAGGAGCGCTATGCGTTCCAGACCCAGCTTTTCTTCCTCTTCAACAGGTATCAGCAGCTGTTTCATTTGAGCCAGCGTGAGATATTTGAGACGGCAACATTCACCGACTACATCTTTGGCAAGGACAGGATATTTGCGAACTTGAACCTCGATGAAAACGAGCTAGCATTATATAATAGGATTTATGGGTTTTTAGATGCCCGCTTGGTGAAGCCGAGCCTGGTGGTCTTTATTCAAGCCACGACAGACGTCCTGCTGAACAGGATTCGGATGCGGGGACTCGAGTATGAGAGGCCGATCACGGAGGAATATGTGGACCAAGTCAATCGGGCATATAACTGTTTTTTCTTCCATTACGTCGAGACGCCGCTCCTCGTCGTCAACACGTCCGACATAGACTTCGTCAATCAGCCAGAGGACTTGATGGACCTGGTCGGTGAGATCGACCGAATGGAGGAGGGCACGAGATACTATAGACCGCTTGGATCCACGAGCAGATAGGACCGAGACGGATGTGCGAGGCGCAGGTTTTTCCTTCCTGTTGAACGAGGCTCTGCCTCAGGTCCATTTTTTCTTGCTCAGGGGTGCAAGCTGTGCAACGGAGGAAGGAAGTTGGCTGAGAATAGCGTAACTATCCCGGCGCTGCTATCCATGAAGCGGGCTGGCCAAAAGATTGCGATGGTTACTGCCTACGACTATCCAACGGCCCGCATAGCGGATGCAGCGGGAGCGGACGTGGTGCTGGTGGGTGATTCTGTTGGCAATGTGGTGCTTGGCTACGATAGCACAATGCCTGTTACACTGGACGAGATGTTGCATCATACGAAGGCGGTTGCCAGAGGCCTGAGCCGGGCACTGTTGGTCTCGGACATGCCATTCATGAGCTTCAACGTGTCCGCGGAGGAAACGATCAGAAACGCCGGCCTTCTTATCAAGCAAGGCGGCGCCTCAGCTGTCAAAATAGAGGGTGCGGGGCCCAGGTGCGAAACGGTTCGGGCGCTGTGCGAGGCCGGCATATCGGTCATGGGACACGTTGGTCTGACGCCGCAATCGATTCATCAGCTTGGTGAGTTCAAAGTCCAGGGGTCGGCAGCGGACGATGCGGCCAGGTTGGTGGACGAGGCCAAGTCGCTTGCTCGTGCCGGTGTGTTCTGCATTGTAGTCGAGGTTGTGCCGAGGGAGGTAGCCGCTGCCATAACAGGCGAAGTGAGCGTGCCCGTGATCGGCATAGGCGCCGGGCCTGATTGTGATGGTCAGGTTCTCGTATTCCATGATCTATGCGGTCTGAATGTGCCTGGTGAGAAGAGGCCGAAGCACGTTAGGGAATACGTGGACGGATTTGGCGCGCTGAATGAGGCGGTCACAAGTTACGTGCGGGATGTCCGCTCGGGGGTATTCCCCACGGATAAGCACTCATTTCACCTGAAAGCTGATGAGCGTCGGGCTTTTTCTGCTCGTCAACGTGATGCTGAGAAGGTGTGAGAGATGGAGTTTGCAGAGAGCAAGAGCGAAGCTAGGAAGCTGATAGCTCAGGCAAGAGCTGATGGCAAGACGGTCGGCTTTGTGCCGACTATGGGTGCGCTGCACAAGGGGCACACGAGCCTGATCGAGGCGTCATCATCGGAGTTTGGCTATACAGTCGTCAGCGTTTTCGTCAACCCGACGCAGTTCGGGCCCAACGAGGACCTTGGTCGCTATCCGAGAGATATGAAGCGCGACCTCCGCATCGCGGAGGACGCTGGGGCCAGCCTCGTCTTCGCACCATCGGTCGAGGACATGTATCCTTTTGGGTTCGCAACTTTCGTCGAGGTCAGGGACCTCGGCGATGTGCTGTGTGGTGCCTCCAGGCCTGGCCATTTTCGAGGCGTTACGACTGTAGTTGCGAAGCTGCTAAATATCGTCAGGCCGGATGCTCTCTATCTCGGTCGCAAGGACGCTCAGCAGGCGATCATTCTGAGACGGATGGTTCGCGACCTTGATCTCTATGTTAAGGTAAGGGTGATGCGGACGGTGCGCGAGCCGGATGGCGTTGCGCTATCATCGCGCAACGAATACCTCTCCGCGGGGCAGCGCGCTTGCGCCTCGAGGTTGTTCGAGTCGCTTAGTAAGGCTGGGCATCTGTTCGCGGCCGGAGAGCGGGATGTGCGGCGGCTTGTTGCTGCTGTGCGCGTTATTCTGGATGGTGAGCCTGAGATAGATGTGGAGTATTTGGAGGTTAGGGATGCTGAGAGTCTGGCGGAGCTTTTGCGGGTGGAGAATAGGACGCTGCTGGCCGTGGCGGTGCGAATTGGGGGTACTAGGCTGATCGATAACATCATTCTGGACCCCGGAGCAGGTTCTTTTGAGGCTTGATGGTGGAAGTTAATTGTTTAGTTAGCGAGGTTTTCGAAAGATGCTAAGGATTGTTCTCGGCGGTAAGATTCATAGGGCCAGCGTAACAAGCTGCGAACTTGAATACGAGGGCAGCTTAGAGGTGGACCAGGACCTTCTGGACAAGGTTGACATGGTTGCGGGAGAGAAGGTTGATGTGTACAGCGTCACTAATGGGGTGCGGTTTTCAACGTATCTGATCGCTGGCAAGCGAGGAAGTAAGGTAGTTTGCGTCAAAGGTGCGGCGGCCCGGTTGTGTGAGCCGGGCGATAAGATTATTATAGCTACTTATAGAATGATTGACGAATCGGAGGTTCGCACCTTCAAACCGCGCATATTGAGAATGGATGAGGAGAACACGCCGACTGGCTAGTGAGGTAGTTACGGCGTATTTGTATTATGAGATGGGACGGTTTTGGCAGCCACGATGGATAGCGCCTCGCAAGACAATGGTGGCAGTGGGAGCTCTCGTTCTTTGTTGGCCTGGTGCAGGAGAGGGCTAGGGCAGCACCTGTTCGCTGATTGGCACCTCAAGCTGTTCGCCGTATTGATAGCGATATTCCTTTGGATGATGGCGGCGTCAGGCCACAAGGAGAATATAAGGATGCCGGTCGACTTCGAGTTCGAGGGTCTGAGGCCTAATCTGTTGATCCTTGAGCAATCGGTGGAGAAGCTTGACGTAACAATCCGTGGAACGTCTCGTGTGATCAACTCACTGACGGCGGACCAGATAAGTGCATCGTATAGTTTGGCGGATGTTTCCTCCCCCAAGGAGCTCACAGTTCGGATATTTCCGGAACAGATTAAGGTGCCTGCGGGGACGTTGGTGACCTCGGTGATGCCGTCATCCATTCGGCTCAAGGTCGCCCGGAAGGCGACGGTGAGGGTTCCTATAGCTCTCGACATCAAGGGGAAGCCGGCCCCCGATTTCAAGATCGTGAGCAAGACTTCGGAGCCCAAGTCTGTGCTCATGGAAGGTCCAGAATCCGTGCTCTCCCACGTGGACTCCATCAGTACCGAGGCGATAAATGTGGGTGGCGTGACCGAGCCCTTTGCTGGGCGAGCTTACCTGATCCCCATACATCCGCTCGTGAACTTCGTCGATACTAAGAGCGTTTTGGTTAGAATCGATGTTCAGGAGAGGACCACGATCAGGAAATTCCTCTCGGTCTCGATCCAGCAGGTCCCGCCAGAACGGCCGGTCTCGATAGTCCCGCCGCGGATCAACGTTGACCTGAGAGGCCCTGTGTCGGCACTTGCGAAGGTGGCAGAGGAGCAGCTAGTTGGCATAGTTGATGTAATGGACCTGGGGAAGGGGCGCTATCTGCGGACTCCCCGTTTCGATCTCCCGGGGGGAATATCAGTCAAGAGCAGGGACCCAGACAAGGTAACTGTCATCATTAGAAGCGACGGTGTAGGAGGAGAGTGATATGGCGGAGCTTTGCGTCAACATCGACCATGTTGCGACCATAAGACAGGCGAGGCGCACGTTTGAGCCGGACCCCGTTTTTGCGGCTACTATAGTTCATTTGGCGGGGGCGCACGGGATCACTATCCACTTGCGTGAGGATAGGCGGCACATCAACGATCGGGACCTGCGTCTGATTCGAGAGGTTTGTCAGATAAAGCTCAATCTAGAGATGGCCGCGACTGAGGAGATGACTACGACCGCCTGCGAGGTCATTCCCGACCAGATAACGTTGGTGCCGGAGGGTCGCCAGGAGGTCACGACGGAGGGTGGCCTCGACGTGGACTCCGATCAGGGCCGGATCAGAAGCACGATAGATGCTGCCAAGGACATTGGGATCGAGACGAGTCTGTTCATAGACCCTATCAAGAAACAGATCGATGCATCCAAGAGGGTCGGCGCAGACGCGGTTGAGATACACACAGGAGGTTACGCCAACGCTCGTGGCCTCGCAGAGCAAGCCCATGAACTGGCGATAGCCGCCGAGGCGTGCGCGTATGCTGACAATATCGGCCTGGACGTGTACGCCGGCCACGGCCTAACTTACTACAACGTTGTGCCCGTCGCCGGGATTGGCGATATTCAGGAGCTAAACATCGGGCACAGCATCATAGCTCGAGCGGTGTTCGTGGGCCTTGACAAAGCCGTCAGAGAGATGCTGGCGCTCATAAAAGGAGCTCGCTCCACACCCAGTTGATCCCATAGACAAGAAGGTGCGCGAGCAAGGTTATCGTCACGACCTCGGGAACTTTGCCCTTGATGGCCGCGCGCCATTCCGGGGGCACGCAATCGATGTCGTCTTTCTTGATTGTGATATCGGCGCCTATGATTGTTGATGCCATAACGCATTGAAACATCGCCGCCGGTATTGGTTGGCTGAGGCAAGTTGCCCTGATGCCCCCCAGAGCGATGCCCAAGAGCATCCCCATCAGCCATTCCAGACCGAAGAGCCCCATGAAGATGCCCATGAAATAGCCCTCAACGACGGCAAGACCCGCACCGAGCAACAGCGAGAGAAACAGCAGCTTGACAGCAGTGCTTCCCGGGAAGAAAAGCGTCCCAAGAAGCTGGAAGGGCGAAAGAAGGAGCAGCAGCTCGAGAAACCAAATCCCCCCGAAGGCCAACATCCCGCTGATGCCCTGGTCCATTACCGAGCGCCGGTAATCCTTCTTTTGACTGACGAACGCACCACCCTTTGTGCGCTTGTCATATTCGTTGACGACACGTCGCAATCGTCCGCCAAACCCTATGTTCTGGAACGTGGCCTCCTGAAGCTGTGCCTCGATTACCGTAAGCTCGATCGGCAGCTCGCCTCTCTCTCCCAGGAAAAGGTCAGTCAGCTCCTTCAAGTTCAGCATAATAGCGCCGGACTCATAAAGCGACGCAGCAGCCTTGTGAGCGGTTTCTGGCGCCTCGTTGCCATCATAAAGCAACATATACGGTATCTTCCTGAGTCTGGCCATCACCCTCCTCCGAGAAACGAGTCTCTCGTCACGCAGTTTTAAGCTGTTGTGACTTTACCAGACTATTTTAGCGAGAAAAGCTCAATAGGTCTTCCCAAAATCAGATTGATGGGGAGTCGGGCTCGATGTAGGCCCTTTTGAGGTGCGGTGGCTGGTCTTTGTGTCCGCAAAGGGAATTGTCCACAGATTGCGCAGATTTCACAGATTGAAGTGGCGTGTCCTCCAGCTGAGGAATCGGTCCCCGCAAGCTGCGATACTGATGCGAGGTTTTTGTTGCATTCTGTTCAATAGGAGTTATAGTTCTAGAGTGTTGGAACTGTCTTGGACGGTGCGTTGTTAGGTTGAATGTAAGCGTGGGTTTGGGGCAGGGGGGCATAAAGTAGTTAATGTTGCTGTGAGATAGGTTGTGGATGGAGAGTAGTAGCACTTGTTAAGAATGAGTGCTAATACCAAATACTAACAACTTCAACAGGAGGTTCGCTTATGAAGTTTGAGCCCTCTCAGGACAGAGTGCTGGTCAAGAGGCTTGAGGAAACCGAGGTCAAGAAGAGCGGGATCATCATTCCCGATACCGCGAAAGAGAAGCCGGTCCAGGGCGAGATTGTCGCGGTCGGCCCCGGGCGCATGAGTGATTTTCAGGGCAAAGTGATTCCGGTGAAGTACAAGGTTGGCGAGAGAGTCTTATTCGGCAAGTACTCCGGGACTGAGGTGAAGATAGAGGGTGAGGAGTATGTGATGATGAAGGAAGACGACGTTCTTGGTACCTTCAAATAGGATTCCTCATGATAACTCGCAGACAATTTACAACTTTACATTGAAAGGAGACCAATATGGCGAAGCAGCTCAAATTCTCTGAGGAAGCGAGAAACGCAATGCAAAAGGGCGTTGCTCAGCTGGCCAAGGCCGTTAAGATTACGTTGGGGCCGAGGGGCCGGAACGTTATTTTGGACAAGAAGTTTGGGTCACCGACTGTAACAAAAGACGGTGTTACAGTCGCTAAAGAGATCGAGCTAGAGGACCCGTTTGAGAACATGGGCGCCCAGATGGTGCACGAGGTTGCGGGCAAGACTTCGGACGTTGCTGGGGACGGGACAACTACGGCGACTGTTCTGGCGGAGGTTTTGTTTCGTGAGGGCATCAGGAACGTCGTTGCTGGCGCGAATCCGATGGGATTGAAACGTGGCATCGACAGGGCCGTTGAAGCGGTCGTGGGCGAATTGAAGAAGATGAGCATTCCGACCGAGACGAGGGAGCAGATCACGCAGGTTGCCACGGTCTCTGCGAATAACGACAAAAAGATAGGCGAACTGATAGCGGATGCGATGGAGAAGGTTGGCAAGGACGGCGTCATCACGGTTGAGGAGGCAAAGGCGATGGAGACCACGCTTGACCTCGTCGAGGGTATGCAGTTCGACCGTGGCTATCTTTCGCCCTATTTTGTGACGGATGCGGAGCGTATGGAGTGCATTTTGGAGGACCCCTACATTCTGATCCATGAGAAGAAAATCAGCAACATGAAGGAACTTCTCCCCATTCTTGAGCAGATCGCGAGGATGGGCAAGCCTCTTCTGGTCGTGGCTGAGGACATTGAGGGCGAGGCGCTTGCGACACTGGTTGTCAACAAGCTGCGCGGGACGCTCTCGGTGGCGGCGGTCAAGGCGCCTGGGTTTGGCGAGCGTAGGAAGGCCATGCTTGGGGACATTGCCGTTTTGACAGGCGGCAAAGCGATCACCGAGGACCTTGGCTTGAAGCTGGAGAAGATCACGCTTGCCGACCTTGGGACTGCCAAGAAGATCGCCATTGACAAGGACAACACTACGATCGTGAAAGGTGCGGGCAAGTCTGGGGACATTGAGGGTCGAGTTAAGCAGATTAAGAATCAGATCGAGACATCGACCTCGGATTACGACAAGGAGAAGTTGCAGGAGCGCCTCGCCAAGTTGGTTGGTGGCGTTGCTGTTCTCAAGATCGGGGCGGCTACCGAGAGCGAGATGAAGGAGCGCAAGGCCCGTGTTGAGGATGCGTTGAACGCGACACGAGCGGCGGTTGAGGAGGGGATTGTCGCTGGCGGTGGAGTCGCCTATCTTCGCACGATTCAGGTTCTTGATAAGTTGAAAATAGATGGCGACGAGAAGATCGGGGTTGAGATAGTCAAGAAAGTGCTCATAGAGCCGCTCAAGCACATCGCCGCGAACGCGGGACAAGAAGGCTCAATCGTTGTGGAGCATGTCAAGAAAGAGAAGGGCAACGTCGGTTTTGACGCCCAGAAACTTGAATACGTTGACATGATGAAGGCGGGCATTATCGACCCCACGAAGGTCTCTAGAGTAGCGCTTCAGAACGCCGCAAGCGTTGCTGGACTGATGATCACGACGGAGGCGATGGTAACCGACATCCCAGAGAAGGAGCCCCCGATGCCCCCGATGCCCCCAGGCGGCGGCGGGATGTATTAAAGACCCATCGAAAGGCGAAAGTATCGCAGTTTCAGAAGGGCGCGGCCTTGATGCCGCGCCCTTTTTTTGGAGGCATCCTCTGCCGCTACTTCCGCCGCAAGTGGAACGGATTTTCATAGCAAAAGGCGCCTGGCAGACCGCGGGCACAGGGCGCTTTTCTTGGAGCCTAGACTAGGCTTTCAGGCGTATATAGGCTGTTTTGTTGCACATGTATGTAAGTGCAATGAATGCATCATGAATATACAATAGGGAGTGAGAAAGCATTTCACGTGTTCAAAATGGTATGTCTATAGGTTGCCTCTTGACAATCTTGAATGGATAGCTAATATGCATGGTTGTAATTAAGTGTTATGTTTGGTATGTCATATATGCTGACGTGTAAAGTGATGTGACACCTACGTGTGTGTTAGGGAAGGTGTCAGGTTTTAATTAACAACAGGAGTAGCGAAATGGCACGAGTAAGCGAGCAAACTCTCTTGCTGCCTATGGTCTCTCACTGCCTCAAGGTTCTAGAGGTCCTGTGTTGGAGTGAGAAAGAGATGACGGTCAGCAAAATCGCTGACAGGCTTGATGTGAGCAAATCGACTGCTCATCATGTCCTTCAGGTTATGAAGACGCACAAGTTTGTTATCCAGAAGCCCAGGGGTGCGTACAGAGTGGGTCCCAAGTTATTGTCCCTTGGCTCTGCTGTGTTGCGCAGAACCTTTGATAATGCCAGGGTTGAGCCAGCCATGGACGAGATCGCGGCGGCCACACAGGAGACAGTGATATTCGCTGTTACTTGTCCTGAGTGTCCCGGCCTGTTGGTCATTTCCGAGCGGGAGACGCCAGACCCTATGCGGCTTCAGTCGTATCTCGGCAAGTGTATCTCGGAGGATTTCTTCGGGATCAAGGTTGATAACGTTGATGCAGCGATTCGGGAGGCGATGCCGGCGAGCGACTTCACGACCTCTCACGAGGACAAAAGGATACAATGCATCAGCTCGATCGTCTCTGACAGCAAAAAGGGTGTCAAAGGTGTTCTGGCGATCCTAGTGCCTAAGGACCGACTGAACAAGAACAAGATCAAAGAGTATTCGACGCTGTGTCAGGAGA
>CAZKNE010000003.1:18383-21950 GCA_964554005.1 uncultured bacterium
CTGGGTGCAGCTGTCGGCAAATTCTAATAAGGCTCACACTGTAACGGCGCCTTCAGCTTGTTCTTAAGATAGATGTTCTGCCCGCCGCTGTGCTCTCAAGCAGTGGCGGGTGCAGCTTACGCAAGTTAGTAAGGTGTCGTTGTGCTACCACGTGTCGTGCTCCGCCCTATCTCTCGTTGCGATGCCGTCCATTCTTGCTCCCCACAAAGCATGTCCTTATCGCACGTTGCAAGAAAGAGAAAAGGCCAACCCTTCAGAGGGCCGGCCCTTTCCGTCTAGTCTAAAGTCTAAGAGGCAAACTCGTGCGAGGCCCGATTGAGCCTCACCCGGGTGCCTTGCAAGAAAACGTTGGTTTTTGTCAGACGACTACTTCATCACGACCAGTTCGTGCACCATCCAGGGTTCCAGTGGCAGAGCTAGCCTGACAGGGATTTGGGCCATGAGAGGGCCATGCGCAGTCCAGTTACCACTCGTGTCGATGTCAACCAGATAGTAGTAGTATGTTGCGCCCTGCTTCACATTTGTGTCCGTGAACGAATACTCTGCGCCCGACGCGGCGGCAAACGCTGTTGCAGGAATGAACTCACTTACTTTGCTGCACCCAACAGCCTCGCCATCGCAACGATATACTAAGAAACCAGCATTGTCGATCTCGGTCGCTGTCTCCCAGCGCACCAGAGCTTTGTCAAAGCTGGCCTCAACCGTGAACGAGGCTAGTTCGATGTAGTTCATTCCATACCAATCGTAGTGGTAGCCCAGATCGATCCTGTAGTGGTCGTCATGGTTGTTTCCGTCGTCGCACCAGAAATCTTTGTCCTCAACAGTGCTCAAGTGAACGCTATACCTAATGTCCTTGCTCTGGCCGGTCGTGGTGTTGACGAACTCGCAATGTCCCTGGCCCCACTCGTCGGTGTAGGCAGGAATTCCTGCATCGACGCAAGGGCTGTTCTCGGAAAGGAAGTAGAACGTGGAGTTACACGGTCTCTCCTCATCCTGCTCGCCTTCAAACAGCGGGTCCTGGTCAATGTTCCCTGTGCCCGGATAGGGCGAATTGGCCCCTGTCATCTGAACATCTGAGTACGTAACCTCGATGTTACTGTGGATGTTTACGTCATCGAACCCCGGCGGACCGTTGAAATAGACGATGTTGTGGATCATCCTCAACCAGTAGCCCTCCGTATCGCAGCCCTTAACGCCATAAACATTCAGAGTAGGCGGTCCGCCAGCAGCGTCCTTGCCATAGGTCGGCATATTGTCGTCACAATGATAGTTGTCAACAACTGTGTTGTTTTTGACGTAAAGCCGCGCACAGTCGCTCTCGATGCCCGCGCCTGCCCCCTCTGTTCCCACACAGTTTTGGCGTATCAGGTTGTTCTGGACCTCGCTGCTGTTGTGATCGCCGGAGGCCAAAATGCCGCCGCCCTGAGCCTGGGCCTCGTTCCAAAAGATACAGCAGTCTCGAACGTAATAGCCCTCATAGGTGTTGGACGCAGCTGGCCACATCAGGAAGATGCCGCCGCCTCCGCCGCCCCCTCCCGCAGCGTTCCCCGGAGCTCTGTTGTCCCAGATACAACAGTTTGAGATAACGCCGCAGCTGTACTCCCAGGCCATACCACCGCCCTTGGCGTAACTTGTGTTATCAGTAACTTCCAAGTCAAACATCACGATGTCAAGGTTCTCATCACCGTCGGTCCCAAGCACCCAGATGCCGCCGCCGTTGCCGGTCGCAGACCCGTTAGAGACCTTGAAATTCTTGATCGTGATGTCCGAGCAGTGTTTGATGACGATGATCCTGCTCTGGCCGTCGCCCTGGAGCCAAGGACCATGGCTACTCTGACCGTAGCCCAGCATGGTGATGCCCGTCTTGGTATCGATGTTTATCGGATACGTTTGATCACCGCCATTGGACACGGCAGTGTAGGTCCCGTTGGCAACGTGTATCGTGTCCGAGCCGCTGACACAGCCGTCAACCGCGGCCTGTATCTCGGCGAACGCATTGCCCCAGCTGGAGCCATCTTTCGAGCCAGCACCGCCCACAGAGACGTAGTAGTTAGCCGCACTGGCATAGCCGATAGCGATAAGCATCAACAGGACGGATAGAAAAGTCGTCAGTATCTCTTTTCTAATCACTTCGTTATCTCCTGTTGCTCATAATGTTCTCAGCTCTTTGCGACTCCAACCTGACTAACAATCGACTGCGCCGCCGAAGCCTGTGCACGAGAGTGATGGCCCAAGCTGGGACATCAGCTCCCTGCTCCCAAGCGTTATAACCTTTGGCGCCTCATAGGTTGTTTTCTCTGTCATCGTCGTTTTTCTCCCTTTTCGTGTTAAGAAATGTTCTTGAATTACCTTCAGTTCATAAAAACAATCTATCTTACGGTCTGCTCTGTTCTTATCGGTGCGAGGTCGCTATGGGCCTTACCGCGTCGCCCTTGTGCAGCGACGGGAGGTCAAGCGAGTATGGTGTGGCACTCACAGGCTCGTGAGAGGTTACGTTGCCCCTCGTGTCGATGTTATAAAGGTAATAAAGATATGTTGTCCCGCTCTTAACGTCCGTATCGACAAAGGAATACGAGGCGCCACCACTGGCCGTTCCCTGCCCCGGGATGAGCGAGCCATTTAGCTTCACTAGACCAGCGCTGCCGTTCTCCTTCCTGTAAATGTTGAAGCCAGCGTTGTCTATCTCAGTCGCCGTTGTCCAGCTCAAAAGAACCCTCTTGTTAAGCCCTTTCGCATTGAAAGACGCGAGCTCGATATAGGTTGCGCCCTCGTGGAGGTAGTGATAGCCCATGTCCATCTGGCCGGTGTCGTTCACAGCGTCGGTTCGCGTGCAATACTCGCTCGTGAAATACGCCGCCGCAGTTGTTGAACCTGCGTCAACGCAAGGGCTATCCGAGCCCTGGCCAGCCGCAGTCTGGCTGAGGAAATAGCCCTCCGGGTATCCCCTCGCGCCGGCCAATGGCACGAACAACGGGTCCTCATCCATATTATTGGAACCAGTTCCTGACCAGCCGCCCTCGATGTCGCAGTAGAAAAGCTCGAACGTCGCGCCTCCTGGGGTGATGCTAGTTCCGTTGCCCCAGATGATCGTGTCGTAAACCCAAACATTGGCCAGGACGCCCTTGATGCCACAGTCCGGATGGTCGGCGATCGTCAGGTTTCTAATGGTAAGGTCTGCGTTGCTTCCGACCTCTATGCCAACATCCTGATCATCATTCCCAGCGCTTGAGAAGATCAGATTGTTGAACAGCGTAACGCTCCCGCCGTTAACCAGAACCCCGGCGCCTCCACTGGCGGCATTGTCCCAGATACCGTTGTCCTGCACGGTGAAGCTGGATGAATTGGTCAGACATAAACCGCCACCGCGATTGGCCGTGTTGGCCCAGATATTGTTATTGTCGAACGTGCTGCTCGCGTATCCATTCATGAAGTAAACGCCGCCGCCCTCATCGCCTGCGTCATTGTGGTGGATCCAGTTGATGGCGAAAACAGCATGACCGGAGCCCGCGGCGCTGTCCACCCGCCTGCCGCCGGTCCTCGAGGAGCAGCTCGAGCGCACCGAGGGGG
>CAZKNE010000004.1:0-21868 GCA_964554005.1 uncultured bacterium
ACATCTTGCCTTATCGATACCATCTTCAGAGGTGCAGAACAGCTCTTTGTGCTAAGCCACAATCTGATATTCATGAAGTTCCTGAGCAATGTTTTGGGAAACGTGACGGTCCCGGATCAAAATGGAGATAAAGTGAGCTGCAGGAAGGACTATTACCTCTGCAGTCGCACAGGCAACTTGGCCCAACTGCCCAAGCAATTGCGGAACTATAGAACCACATACTTCCAAAGAGTAGGGGAACTAGTGCAATACTCGAACGGCCACCCTTCGTATGAGGACGCCAAGACATTTCTCCCGAATCGCATAAGGACAGTGCTAGAGACATTCCTGAGCTTCAAGTTCTGCGTCTTGCAGCAAGGTAGCTCGGGCAACAAGTACAGGTCCCCCGGTCTGGACAAGCTGGCGAAGACGCTCAGGAACAAGACCCATCGGTTCAAAGGGTTCGACAAAGTTGGCGACGTAGATTCGGAGAATCTTATCCCGACTCTCGAGGAGATTAAAAGAGTGACGGACCCTCAAGCGCACGGTGGTCCTCAGGATATCGACGACGTCAGTTTCGTGAGCGAGCCAGAGCTCCAACGAATCACCAAGAACGCTTTGGACATCATTAGATTCTTGGACCGGATACACTTCGACGCTATAGATGACGCTATGGATATGGAATGAGCCATTCACGCAAATGGTGTATCGTAGGCTTGGGATGAGCACGCGAGCAATTGAGGCGCACGCTTTAGCGCAAGAAGCCAGATTCACAGATGACGACATGGTCGTGTCCCTTGTTGATGGGCGATCGGTTTGGGTTCCACTGGAGTGGTTTCCGCGTCTAGCCAAAGCGACTAGAGAGCAATTGGAGAATTACGAGATTCTCGGTGACGGAGAGGGGATTCATTGGCCGGAGATTGATGAGGACCTAAGCGTTGAAGGGCTCCTGCGCGGCAGTCACTGAGTTCACGGCATTAGGCAGAAACAGCGTGGGTCCGAGATATGAGATCATCATTTTCTGGAGCGATGCGGACGAGGCGTTTGTGGCTGAGGTTCCGGAGCTTGCAGGCTGCAGGGCCGACGGCAAAACGCGCCAGGAAGCCCTCCTGAATGCCGAGCAGACCATAAGGGAGTGGATTGAGACCACGAAAGAACTCGGCAGACCGGTCCCACAGCCGAAGGGGCGCCTCGCCTACGCATGAGCGAAACGGCGATAGGGCACAAGAGGTAAGGCAAGCAGTTGAGGCGCATGCCTCAGCGTGCGATGGCAGCGGGACAACAAACCCGGTCTTTCGGGATTACCGCATCTTGATCGTCACAAAATGTGACAAGGCCCGGACCGCGCGGTCGATCTTGCGGAAGCAGGGCAGGCCCGCCCTCTCCATCATCGCCACGAACGGGTCGTAGAGCGGACCAGAATCGACCGCAAACACGACCGGCTTGTCCGTGTCCTGAAAGACGCGAACCATCCGATTAGGAAGACTCGTCTCACGCGAGATGTCCTCCTTGTGCGCATCGCTCTTCTCAAGGTTCTCCAGAAACGGCGTGGGACATACGATCGAGATCACGGCGCATTGGACGTTCTCATCGTCGAGGAGCGCCTGGGAGATGTGCTCAAACGCCTCCGTATTAGCGATTGGCGTCGTGTCTATTGGGTTCTTGGCGGTTACTATGCCGGGCGGCAGGAGCCTTTTCAAATCTGCTATCGCATGAGGCGCGAGCTTGGCAAGCGTCAGGTCTGTGAGGTTGTCGGCCGCCGCAGTCGCCTCGAACCCGGCATTGGAGATTATGCCGACGCCCGGGCCCTGCACTTTCTTGTCCGCAAGAAGCGTGAAAACCTTGAAGTAGTCGAAGAAATCATCGAGCGTCTCGACCACAATGGCTCCGGCCTGGCGCAAGACATCGCGGTTGAGGACATAATCGCCTACCATAGCTGCCGTATGCGAGGCGGCGGCCATTGCTCCCTCTGCTCTCCTGCCAGCCTTATAGACCAGAACCTCCCGCCCGCTTCTCTTGATGTCCTGGCACGCCTCAAAGAAACCGATGCCGTCCAGCGGCTTGAAGCCCTCCAGATAGACCGAATAGAGGCTGATCTTCTCGTCCTGCATCAGGTACCCGAGGTAGTCGCCAGCTGTCAGGTCAATCTGGTTGCCAAACGAGATCGAATACCTCGGATTTATTATGCCATCAAGATTGCTCGCCTGTGTCACGAGATAGGCGCCGCTCTGGCTGATTGAGGCGGTGTTCTGGGCACCCGCAGGTGTGAATGGCAGCTTATACTTGGGCAGGAAGAAGGTGTTATACTTGCCCGGCAGGGACACGATGCCGAGGCAGTTGCCTCCGTTGACGATGGTGCCTCCGTCCTCGTGTTCGTGGCCTTTCCGGATGGCCTCAACCAGCCTCGCCTCAAGCCCCTTGCCCTCCTTCGTCTCCGCAAAGCCGCTGGAGATAAGCGTTATCGAATGCGTCTTTTCTCGCTCTATCAGTTCGATCATCATGTTCACGCAAGTATCGCCCGCCGGAATCGTCATGACGGTCATATCAACCTGCTCGGGGAGCTCGGCGATATTCGGAAAGCACTTGCAGCCGTCAATCTCGCTCTCTCTCGGATGGACGATGTATATCTTGTCCTTTGGGACGCCGGCTCCCTCAATAAGGTTTCGCAGTATTATCCGCCCAACGTTCATCGAGCTTGCCGACACGCCTATCACTAGGGCGCTTTTCGGCTCTAAGAGCTTCTTGATCTTGTGGACTGGGTGTTGTGTCCTCTTGGTCTTGCTGGTGCTGAACCTCAGAAGCGCGTCAACGGCCACGAGCTCGCCCTTGTCCGTAACGACGACGGGGTTGAGCTCGCACTCCTCAATCGTGAAGCGATGCTCATCTGAAAGCGCCGAGTACTCGCACGCCAGCTCCGACAGCGACCTTATTGCATCAGTCAGCCTGTCCTTTGACAGAATAGGCTCCGTCATACCCCTGCCACGCTTGAGTAGCTTCTCGCCGGCCACGGTGCCCTCCACCATGCGCACGGCCTCGTCCCCGTCGAGAAACAGGGCAGCCCGGCTCGACACGCTCCTGCCAGTCTGCATCCATTTGGCGAAGTTCTCGGTGTCGATGCCGCCGAGGCCGAACGAGACCACAGGCCCAAAGGCGTCGTCCTGCCTGAAGCTGAGGATGAGTTCGCGGCCGAGCTCACTGGGATAGTCAATCAGCTCGGTTATCATCACGCCCTTGATACTGGCGGATGGCATCGCCTCCCTGACGTTCTGCACGATCCTCTGAGCTTCTGCCCTCACCTTTTCTGCATCGTTGGCGACAAATGCCAGGCCGCCCACGTCGGTCTTGTGTAGGACGTCGGGGGACATAACCTTCGCAACGATTGTCTTCGTCTCGAGTCGGGAGACGCCCAGGCCAAGCTCGCCTGTCTCGACCCTATCAATCGGGACGAAGACAGAACCTGGCCGGGCAAACCCAATAGCGTCAAGAAGCTGGTAAACCTCGTGCTCCGTAAGTGTGTCCCTGCCATCAGCGTGGGCCGCGTCTAAAACCTCATCGATCTTCGTAAAGTCGCAATCAGCCATGAATCTGTGCTCCGTACTGTTCTGGGAAACCTATAATAATCGATTAAAAGCGAAAAGCCCGATGCTGATCGTAGGTTGCTAGGCTCGCCAAGTCAATCGGAGGTTGCCGAGGCGATCGACCTTACAGGAGAAGTCGGAAGGCAGGTAGGTCGTCGCCGAATACTCGACTATCACAGCTGGGCCAGGGAGCACGGCGCCCAATTCGAGGCGGTCTCGCTGGTAGAGCGTGGCGTCCATGCGCTCGCCACCCTCGATGATGCGCTGCGTTCCCAGGACGGCATTCCCGCTTGCCCAGATTTTATCGTGGATGAGTGTGGCGTCGGTCTCGGTGGGCACGATTGCAATGACACGGATGTTGACAACCTCCGTGGCGTTTTGCTCTTGCACATAGCCATATTCCTGCATGTAGGACTTGTCGAACGCCTCTATGTAGCTTGCAGAGAACGGGATGTCAATCTCGTAAGACTGGCCGACATACCGCATCTCCACGCGGCGCTCGAGGCGAATGAGTTTCGGGTCAATTCCGTCAGCGGCGAGGTCCTTCTGGGCCTTCAGTTCAAGCTCATAAAGCTCGCGCCTGAGCCTCGGGAGATTCTCGTCAGTGGCAGGCATTAGGACGCTTTTCTTGTAGTCACGAACCACGTCCGCCTCGAGCATTCCCACTGCAGAGAGGATGCCGGGGTCTCGAGGCACGATGACGCACTTTGCCGAGACTGCCCGGCAGAGGTCGCACGCGTGAGTTGGCCCTGCGCCCCCGAAGGCCACTATTGCGAACTCGCGCGGATCGAAGCCACGTTGGACGGAGACGACCGAGAGCGCTCTTTGCATTGTGGCATTTGCGACACGAACGATGCCTTCGGCGGCGGCCTCGACTGATATGTCCATCCTATCGGCAAGGTCGGCTATTGCCCTGTGCGCCCGGTCAGGCTGTATCTCAAACTCCCCGCCCAAGAACCAGTGGGGGGAGAGCCGGCCAAGCACGATATTGGCGTCGGTTACGGTGGGCAGAACGCCCTTCCCGTAACATGCGGGCCCGGGGTCTGCGCCAGCACTCGTTGGGCCGACTCTGAGCGCGCCTCCCAGGTCAAAATATGCGATAGAACCACCGCCAGCGCCTACGGTATGGATGTCGATGACGGGAATAGCTATTGGGCAGCCGGAGATGGTGGTCTTGGTGCTCCAGGTGAGGCCGCCAGCGGCGAGCGAGACGTCGGTTGATGTCCCACCCATGTCCAGCGAGATGATGTTGGGCTCCCCGACCCTCGAGGCGGTCTTCTGGGCTGCGATGGCGCCCCCGGCAGGGCCAGAGAGTATCGTGGCAACAGGCCGCTTGCACGCAGCCGAGAGCGAGATGGACCCACCGTTAGACTGCATCATCTTTATGTGCCAGCCAGAAAGGGCGCAGCTGAGGCGCTCGAGGTACTCGGTTATGGCGGGCGCAACATAAGCATTGACGACGGTAGTGCTGAAGCGCTCGTATTCGCGGTAGGCAGGCAGCACGTCCGAGGAGGTTGAGACGTGCAGGCCAAGCCGGGCAAGCGCCTGCTGGGCTCTTTGCTCGTGATTCGGATTGACATAGGAGAATAGGAGACATACTGCGACCGACTCTACGGCTGCACTCCGCAGCTTTTTGACGAGCTGCGCAAGAGCGGCGTCGGTCAGGGGTTTCAGAACCTCCCCCGTGTAGAGGACTCGCTCGTCGAGCCCGAATATAAGCTCCCTGGGGACAAGAGTCGGGGGCTTTTTCACAGCAAGCTCGTATAGAGCGGGCCTGTTTTGACGGCCTATCTCGAGGACGTCCTCGAAGCCCAACGTCGTTACCAGAGCAGTCCTCGGGCCCGTCCTTGAAAGTAGGGCGTTGGTCGCAATGGTCGTTCCGTGCACGATGTCGCCACGTTCGCCCCGGAGTGCGATGCTCTTCAGGCCTTCGACGATGGCAAGCTCCGGCGACTTTGGCTGCGAGGGGACTTTTTTGATCGAGACCTCTCCTTGCCGGCAGAGGATGATGTCCGTGAACGTCCCGCCGGTATCGACGCCGACCCTTAATGTCTCGGCCATTTTGTTATCAACTCCGCGTGCTCAATGGCGCTCCCAGCTACTCGTAGTGGAGTGCCTCGACCGGGTTCAGCCTCGCAGCGCGTATGGCAGGAATGACGCCAGCCGCCAGGCCGATGCCGACCGAGTAGGCAACAGCCATCAGAATCGCTTTTATTGAGATGACGCTTATGAAGTGTATTTCCGCGGTTTTGGAGATGATAGCCGCAATTCCGTGTCCAAGCGCAAAACCCAGCCCGATCCCGACGGCGCATCCGATAATGCAGAGGATTATCGCCTCAATAAGGAATTGGAAGAATATGAGGAGATTCCGGGCGCCGACCGCCTTTCGGAGGCCGATCTCGCGGGTGCGCTCTGCGACCGAGACGAGCATGATGTTCATGATCCCAACGCCGCCAACGATGAGTGATATGGCGGCTATCCCACCTGTTACGAGCTTGGCTATGAACAGCGCGTCCTCTGCCCTCTTGATCTCCGACTGCGCGGTCCTGACGTGGTATTCGTCTCCGTGGGCCTTGGCTCGCTTAAGAAGTGATTTGATGCTGCGCTCCGCCTTTGAGACGTTCAGGCTGTTGTCAACGTTTACGAGCATGTAGTTGATTCTCTTGGAGCCTTTCATCCTATGCTGCGCGGTTGCCGAGGGGATAATCACGTTGTAGCCCCAGTCGTTGCCGAACACGCTCTTGGTCTTCATCACGCCGATGACAACGCAGCGAACGTCCGCGACGCTTATGTCCTTGCCGATCGGGTCTGACCCATTAGGGAACAGGTCATCATAAACCTTGTCGCCGATCACGCAGACCTTTCGCCAGGCCGCCTCATCCCTCCACGAGAAGAACCGACCTCGCTTGGGCTTCCAGTCCATCGCCTCGGCGTATGCTGGGAGCGTCCCTAATATCGAGCAACTGGAGGTGTTCATCTCTCGCGTCGCGCTGCCGTTGACGCGGACGATCGGCAGAGCGCTCACAATGTATTTGCTGCATTTTGAGATTCTCTTGACGTCGTTGTTGTCCAGGTAGGCGTCATAAGCACGCCTCTGCCATTTCCCGCCTCGCCTGACCCACCGGTAGGGCGGTGAGACCCATATCAGGTTGCTGCCGCCCAGCTTGTCCATCTCACTGAGGAGCATCTTCCTCGCACCGTCCGAGATCGAGACGATGCCCACGACCGAGCCCACGCCAATCAGTATCCCTAGCATCGTCAGGAACGATCGCAGCTTGTTGGCCGAAAGCTGCGTAAGCCCGACCAATATCGGTTCCTTGAGTATCAATTGTGCTCCCGCCAAGAGCGCCGCACCCGTTGCCACCTAGCGAGCTAAATGCGCATCGGAAGGCTACTCAATCTTCGTATGAACTATCGATTCTCCATCGCAGTGTTTGTCGATACCTTACTTCAGAAGCGACCGGGCGATGATTATGCGCATGATCTCCGAAGTACCCTCGTATATCTCCGTGATCTTAGCGTCGCGGTAATGCCTTTCGACCGCGTATTCCTTCATGTAGCCGTAGCCGCCGTGAACCTGAACCGCGAGTCGCGTGGCGTTGACGCACGTTTCCGACGCGAAGAGTTTTGCCATCGCCGCCTCCTTGCTGAAGCGTTTGCCTTGTCCTTTGACATGGGCGGCGTGGAGTGTGAGCAGCCTCGCCGCGTGGGTCTGAGTCGCCATATCCGCGATCATGCACTGGATCGCTTGGAAGCTCGAGATCGGCTTGCCGAACTGCTCTCTGACCTTGGCGTATTCGATGCTCTCTTCAAGGGCAGCCCTTGCTATTCCGACCGACTGAGCCGCGATCCCGATTCTGCCGGCGTCGAAGCCGATAAGGGCGATCTTGAAGCCCTGGCCCTCTTGGCCGAGCAGTAGGTCTTTGCTCACTCGACAATCTGTAAACACTAGCTCGGACGTGCCAGATGCATTCAAACCCATCTTGTGCTCGATGGTGCCCACCTCAAGCCCAGGCGTGCCTCTGGGAATGATAAAGGCCGACATCCCCTTGTGGCCCTTAGAGCGGTCTGTTGAGGCAAACAGGATAATCAGGTCAGCGTAGGCACCGCCCGTCGTGAATATCTTGTTCCCGTTCAGGACATACTCGTCCCCATCGAGCACGGCAGTGGTGCAAACAGCGCCAGCGTCCGAACCTGCCCCAGACTCCGTAAGTGAGAAACAGCCAATTATCTCGCCCCGTGCCAGCGGTGGGAGAAAGCGTTTCTTATGTTCATCGGTGCCAAACTTCAAGATCAGCTCGCAGACGAGCGAGACGTGGATCGACATGATCACCCCGCAGGACGCATCGCCCCGCGATATCTCCTCGAGGGCGAGAGCATAGCTGATAGGGTCCATCCCTGCACCATCGTACTCCTCCGGAAGCGTCATGCCCAAGAACCCCAGCTCACCCATCTTCTTGAGAATGTCCGCCGGCCAGAGCGACTCCTCATCGAGCTTCTGCGCAACAGGTTTAAGCTCCCTCTCTGCGAAATCGCGCGCCATATCCTGCATCATCTGCTGATCTTCCGAGAGCTCAAAATCAATCACTGCTGATGTCTCCTTATCAATAAGTTCAAGATCAGTTTATTATCAATACTTGTAGAAACCCTTGCCGCTCTTGCGGCCCAAATAGCCCGCATCAACCATCTTCCTCAGAAGCGGACATGGACGATACTTCGGGTCTCCGAACCCTTCGTAGAGCACATTCAGTATCGAAAGGCAAACATCCAGTCCGATCAAGTCAGCAAGCGCAAGGGGGCCCATGGGATGGTTCATCCCAAGCTTCATAACTGTGTCGATCGCATCCGCCGTGCCCACGCCCTCATAAAGCGCAAAGACCGCCTCGTTGATCATCGGCATCAGGACGCGGTTCGAGACGAACCCGGGGGCATCGTTGACCTCAACCGGGGTCTTGCCGAGCTTCTCTGCAAGGCCCTTTGTTACGCGGAAAGTCTCGTCCGAGGTCGCAATGCCACGGATTAGCTCAATCAGCTTCATCAGCGGCACAGGATTCATGAAGTGCATTCCGATGAACCTGTCCGGCCGATTGGTCTGCGCCGCAAGCTTCGTTATCGAGATTGACGATGTGTTCGAGGCAAAGACCGTGCTTTGTGGGCACAGCGCGTCGAGCGTTTTGAATACCCCGATCTTGACGCCGAGGTCCTCGAAGACCGCCTCGATCACAAAATCAACGTCCCGAAGCGACTCGAGCTGCTCAGAAGGAGTGATGTTCGCAAGCGTCGAGTCGTGCTGCTCCTTCGTGATCCTTTCCTTGGCCAGAAACTTGCCGAGGCTCTTTTCGATCGACTTGATGCCTCGGTCTATGAGCTCTTTCTTGGCGTCGTGAAGCAGGACCTTGTGTCCAGAGAACGCCAGGACCTGTGCGATACCGCTGCCCATCGTCCCAGCCCCGACAACACCTACCGTTCCTATATCCATAGAAGCTACTCCTTTCATTTCAGTGAAGATGTTTGCTGATGCGGCGTTTTCCTCATTTCATAAGTCTGTTAGCAGCCCACAAGCTGAGACCAGCCATATCCCAGCCCAATGTCTTACCTCTCGACCACCATCGCGACTGCGTTGCCACCGCCGAGGCAAAGTGCCGCCAAGCCTCGCTTCAGGTCGTCAGCCTCCATTTGGTAGAGCAATGTCGTGAGTATCCTCGCGCCACTCGCGCCGATAGGGTGCCCGAGCGCAACCGCGCCGCCGTTGACGTTGACCTTGGCGTAGTCGAGTCCGAGCTCTTCGCAGCAGGCGATCGCCTGCACGCTGAACGCTTCATTCAGCTCAACCAGCTCGATGTCGTCAAGCTTGAGATTCGCCTTTTGAAGGGCCATCCGAACCGTCGGGACAGGTGCCATCAGGACATCCTCTGGCGCCATGCCAGATGTGGCGTAGCTCACGATCCTCGCCATGGGCTTCAGGCCTCGACTGGCGGCCTCATCGGCGCTCATCACGATCACTGCCGAGGCGCCGTCGTTGACGCTAGGAGCGTTGCCGGCCGTTACCGTCCCGTCTTTCTTGAAGACTGGGCGCAGCTTGGCGAGCTTCTCTAGCGAAGTATCTGCCCGGGGACCCTGGTCGGTGTCAACGACGATGGGTTCGCCCCTGCGCTGTGGGATTGTAACAGGGGCGATCTGGCTCTTGAACCTGCCAGCCTTGATCGCGGCGACCGCTTTTTGATGGCTCTTGACGGCGTATTGGTCCTGTCGCTCTCGCGATATGCCGTACTTCTCGGCTGTTATCTCGCCAACGTAGCCCATGTGGTAATCGTTGAAGGCGCACCACAGGCCGTCCTGAATCATCAGGTCCACGAGCTTGCCATGCCCAAGTCTGTAACCGAATCTGGCCTTAGGAAGAGCGTATGGCACGTTGCTCATCGACTCGAGCCCGCCAGCGATGACAATCCCAGAATCGCCCAGCTTGACTGCCTGTGCGGCCAGCATGACCGCTTTAAGTCCCCCGCCGCAGACCTTGTTGATCGTCAGCGCCGCGACCTCATTCTTCAAGCCACCAAAAAGTCCCGCCTGGCGGGCAGGAGCCTGGCCGAGGCCCGCGCTGACGACGTTCGACATTATGATCTCGTCGAAGTCCTCCGGCGGAATGCCCGAGCGCTTCAAGAGCGACTCGACAACGATCGCCCCGAGTTTAGGTGCGGTAACTTTAGCAAGTGAGCCACCAAGCGACCCGACCGGCGTTCGGACCGCGTGTGTAATTACGGCTTTTACACTCATCTCTGCCTCCTATATGAAAAACGTGACTTAACTAGCAGCGCCGGCCTGGCCGGCGGGTTATTGCATCTTAATGAACGTGGGATCGATATATATGTCCGCCTTATCCTTCAGACCCTCGATCCACGCCGCAAGTGCCTTGTTCTCCTTGTCCGACCGCATCTCTTGCACCAGTTGAGGCCTCTTTGCGGCGAACTTATCTGGATTGAACTGGGAGTGCTCAACCACGGTGAAAACCACGTCGCGGTTGCGGAGATTGATCGGGCCGCCCACGCCGCCAACCTTCGCCTCAAATGCCTTCTTGACGAACTCATCGCTCTGGCCAATGCCTCGCACATAGCCGTCCTTAGTGAACGGGTTGGTCTCCTTGACCGTAAGGCTCCACGCTTTTGCCGTCTTCTCGAACGACGCCTGGTCCTTCACCTTATGCGCAAACTCGGTTGCCTTCTTCTGGGCAATCTTGCTGCCCTCTCGTCTAATCCAGTCCGGCTCGACCTTCTCCTTCGCCTCGTCAAACGGCAGGACCATCGAGGGCTTCTCGTCGAGCAGCTTTATCAGAAAATACCGGTCCCTGCCCCTAACCACCGGACTGACCGCGTCCCTCGACAGCCCCAAAGCAGCGCTTGCAAACTGAAACGAGCGGCCAATCCCCTTGATCTCGCCCGAGCGATCGAAGAAGTCCGTCGTCACAACCTCGAAGCCATTTGCCTTTGCGAACTTCTCAAGATCACTCGATTCTCCTACCTGTTTATGCAGATTCTCCGCCGCTCCCTTGGCCAACTCAAGCGACTTCTCGTCCGTCAACTTCGCCTGGACATCATCCTTCACCTCGTCGAACTTCTTCATCTGGGCCTCCTTGCTGCCCTCGAGCTTGATGATGTGATAGCCGAACTTGGTCCTGACAACGTCGCTTATCTCACCCACCTTCAGCGCAAACGCAGCGTCCTCAAACGGCTTGGCCATCTGACCCCGACCAAAGAAGCCCAGGTCGCCGCCACTCGAGGCAGAAGGCCCCTCAGAGCTCTTTTGGGCCAGCTTGGCGAAATCCTCACCCGCCCTTGCTCTGACCAACACCGCCTCGGCCTTCGTCTTGGCTGCCGCTTCAACTTCACTGCTCGCTCCCTCGGGAACCTTGATTAGGATATGCCGGGCACGCACCTGCTCCTCTTGCGTGTATTCCTCTTCGTGATTGTCATAGTAATCGCGGAGATCGTCCTCCGTCAGATGCACCTGCGACTTGTAGCCCTTGGGCTCGAAGAGCACATACTCAACCTTCACATATCGCGGGCTCTTGTATTTTTCCTTCTGCGATTCGTAAAGCTCTTTGAGCGCAGCGTCGCTTGGTTTAAGCCCTTTGCCAAGCTCCCTACCGTTGAACTCGACAAACTTGCAGCTGACCTTCTCGTTCTCTTTGATGTATTTAGTCTTGACCTCATCGTTGGTTATCCTGACCGTGGCGCGGATGAGGTCCTCAAGCTTCGTGAGCTTCTGGCTCTGTCGAACACTGTTCTCATAAGCCTCTGGAGGCATCCTCTGCATCGAGAGAAGCCGCATGTAACGGTCAGGACTGAACTTGCCGTTCTCATCCTGAAACACGGGCGTCTTCTCAATGACTGACCTGACCTCGGTATCGCTCACGAAAATCCCCAAACTGTTGGCCTGCTGGAGCAAGAGGTGCCGACGAATCAGCCCCTGCACGACGCGGTTGGGAAGGTTGAGGTTCTTCAGCATTTCAGGTGTCAACTGATCCTTGTAAATGCTGCGGTAGTAGTCCGAGTAACGCCGCATTGCAGATTGATACTCGCCGGGAGTTATCTGCTCCCCGTTAACCGACGCAACCACAGAGCTCCCGCCGTGGCGCATCCCACGATCACCGGCACCCCAGACGAGGAATATCGTTCCGACGAAAGCCGCTATCACAATCCAAAGGAGCACAGAAAGTTTCTTCAAATGCTTGCGCATCGCCAGCAGCACCATCTCTAATTTCCTCCTGAGATAGACGTGAAACTGCGCAGGCATTCTGAGCCATAAACCACACCCGCACCAGAACCCGGCACATCACTCAAAACAAAGCGAGCATCCATCCTCGCCCCCAAACAAGTCCATATCACCCGCCTTTCGACAGGAACCCCCCCGAACCCCAATTCACTGCAACCGCTTGATCCTGATCCCATCCTTTGTGTCCTCTATGATAATTCCCCTTTCTCTCAACTGCTCGCGAAGTCTGTCTGCATAGGCCCAGTCCCGGGACCTCCGCGCCTCACGCCGCCTCTTGATGAGCTCCTCCTCATCTTGCGAGAGCTCAACCTCCTCACCAAACTCAATCACGCCGACCACAGAGTTGATCCGCTCAAGAAGACTCTCAATGGAGCTCCTGTCATTCTCGCTTATCTCCTCTTTGTGCATCAGCTCATTCACGGACCTGATAAATGTGAAAAAAACGCCCATGGCTTCTGAGATGTTGAGGTCGTCGTCCATCGCCGCCTCGAACTCGCGCTCGCATTCGCTGATGGACTGCGCGACCGCGGGATTGTCGCTATTTGAACAGCTGGCCGAGCGCAGGCTTCTCACGAAGTCGTCGATCCTTGCAAGCGAACCTGCTGCCTGCTTGAGCGCATCAAGGCTGAAGTTCAGCTGCTTGCGGTAGTGCGCGGACAGTAGGAAGTAGCGAACCTGACGTGGTTCGTAACCCATCGCGGTGATCTCACGCAGCGTGTAGATGTTGCCGGCCGATTTGGCCATCTTGCTCTTGTCCATCAAGAGGTGCTCTGAATGCAGCCAATAGCGGGCAAGCGGTTTTCCTGTCGCCGCCCTGGACTGAGCGATCTCATTCTCGTGATGGGGGAACATGTTATCGACTCCGCCGGTGTGGATGTCAAACGTCTCCCCCAGGTATCTCATGCTCATTGCGGAGCACTCGATATGCCAACCCGGCCTCCCAGAGCCGAGCTCCGTGTCCCAAGACGGCTCACCCGGTTTCGCCGCCTTCCAGAGCGCAAAATCCCTAACGTCCTGCTTCTCATACTCGTCCCGGTCAACCCTAGAACGAACCTGACAAAGCGTCGGTTTCACCCCCGTAAGAGCACCGTAAGGACCAAACTTGCTCACGTCAAAGTAGATCGACCCCTTGCTCGCATACGCATACCCATTGCGCAGTATCCGCCCTATCAGCGACACCATATCCCCAATGTGCTCAGTCGCTCGCGGATAATGCTCAGCCGGCTCGATCCCTACCGCCGAGATGTCCTCGAAAAAAGCCCTCGTGAAACGCGACGTGAACTCGCCAAGCGAAATCCCCTCCTCGTTGGCGCCCTTTATAGTCTTGTCGTCAATGTCAGTAACGTTCATCACTTGTGTTACCTTGAACCCTTTGAACTTGAGATACCGCCTTAGCAGGTCCTCAAACAAGAAGGTGCGTAGGTTTCCAATGTGAATGTAGCTATACACCGTCGGGCCGCAGGTGTAGAGCCCAACGTTAGGTGGGTTCAGAGGAACGAACTCCTCATTTCTGCGACTCATGGTGTTGAACAAATGTAACATCCCAAAACTCTCGCTTACTAATTGCCCCGCGGGCCCCAGGCCAGAATAAGTCGCCACCTCTGGGCAGCGGCTTTAGGCGAACCTCCTCCAACCCGCGCTCTCTACATTCAAAATAGCACAATCTCGCTCACCCTTGCAACCCACAGAACTCCCCCCAATAATCAGTTTGAGCCAAGCGAGCGGCATCCATTCCGAGCGCGGCGGATCGACGCCGCCTCCGTTGGTGATGGTTTGACATCACCCTCTCATAAACGTCTCTTCTGAATCTGGAAGGCCCGCACTAAAGAACCGGATATTGTCTGTAAAGCTGGACGCTGCGCCATTCATCACCAACAAGTGCAGTGATTTGTCCAGTGTAGCTTTAACGTGCCTACAACGTGATCTACACGTGATCTTTACCTGCGTTAGCATCAGTCGGTATCAGGCCAAATAGGGAAAACTCTCTTGAGAGGGATTTGAGCGGTTGAATCGTTGGGAAGGCTCTCTGAGAGAGCGCGCCTGGCGGGACTCGAACCCGCAACCCCTGGCTCAGGAGGCCAGTGCTCTATCCATTGGGCCACTGGCGCTATAAATTTATAATAGATCAACGGTTAAAATGCTAGGCCCAGCCGTCCATGATGTCAAGTTGGCCGAAAAAATAATGGGGTTTGATTGGCCCGATCCGACAGGGAGTCGTGTGCGTCCGGCTCGACGCACGGATGAGGCGCTCAGGGATTGAGCAGTCTTCCCACAATTGCGGATTCCGTCACGGAGACAACTTTTGCGGGCAGAATCTGCCCCGCAGAGGCATAGTCCGCATCGACTAAGACGTTGAGGTAGTTGTCTGAGAGTGCCACGCGCTTGCCGGAGCTGCCGTCGGTTTTCTTAAGCACAAGCACGTTCAGGGTGTTTCCGACCAATGTTTGGGCGAAGTTAAGCCTTTTTGCGCTGCTTAGATCTCGAAGCAACCTGCTGCGCCTCTTGACCTCTTCCGAGGGGACCAGTTGGCTTTTGGAGTAGCGTTTGGCGGCAGGTGTGCCCGGCCGAACCGAATATGAGAAGACGTGCAAATACGATAGGTCGAGGTCTTGTATGAACTGCATCGTCTCCCGAAACCTGGTCTCGTCCTCGGCCGGGAAGCCGACAACTACGTCCGCACCGATACACATTTTGGGGCACCTGGTCTTGAACCAGTTGATCAGTTCTTGGTAATAGGCCGTCGAATAGCGCCGGTTCATGGCTCTCAGAACAACGTCCGAGCCGCTCTGAAGCGGAATGTGGAGGTGCCGACAGATTCTGTTGGACGAGACTTTCGTCTCTTTGTGCCGCTCATAGTTCTACATCGGCTCGATAGAGCTCAGGCGGATGCGGCGGACGTTTGTGCTCTCAAGGATGCGGCTGAGCAAGGTTGCTAGAGTAGGCCCAGCCACAAGATCGACACCATAAGTGCCGAGGTGCGTTCCACAGAGAACGACTTCCTGATAACCTCTGTCCGCCAATGTTTGTATCTGACCTAATACCCAGTCGGATGGCATGCTGTGGTTCGGCCCCCTCGCCTTTGGGATAATGCAATACGCACATTGCGAATCGCAGCCCTCCTGTATCTTCACAAACGCGCGGGAATAATTGAAAAACTGCTCGATCATCGGGTACTGGTCAGTCGGCCCGGACTCATTCGACTGCCAACCAGGCGACTCGCAAGCGCGGTCGCGTAGGAGGGCCCGAAGCAGGGGGACGATGCGCGTTTTCTCTTTGTTGCCTATCGCAACGTCAATCCCCGGGATCGAGGCGATCTCCTGGGGCGCCACCCGGCTGTAGCAGCCTGCAACCACAATCAGGGCGTCCGGATTGAGTCGTTGGGCGCGTCTGATGGCTGCCCGGCTCCTTCGATCGGTCTTGGCTGTAACCGTGCAAGTATTGATGATGTAGATATCCGATGGCCGGCCAAAGTCGATTATCTCAAAGCCCGCCTTCTGAAGCTGCGCCGCCATTGCGGCACTCTCAAATTGGTTCAACTTGCAGCCAAGTGTGAAGAACGCAACAGTTGTCATGATTTAAGCCCTAAGTGCGAAATCACGGCGCTCCAGTCGTGTATGGGTTACTCCTACAGATACCTGCCTATTCACGGTTTTTCCCCTATCCCGGATAATTCATAAATGAGGGTAGGTTTTTGGGGGCGACCCGTGTTATCACGGCTCCCAAAAGGTTATTTGAAATAGTAACACAAAAGAGTCACCCAATGACAGAGTGTATCAGAAGGCGTATGTCAAAGGTCAAGAGCAAAAAGCGTATCGAGGTTGGATTTGATGGTGGCATGACGACTAGCGATGGTGGTTTCGTGCTGCTTTCTGAAGTTGATCGGCGTGAGGGTTTGAGCGACTCGATTGCGGAGTGTATCGAGGATAGCCGTTGCGTGAGGCACGAGCAGTGCGAGCTCATTCGGCAGCGGGTCTATCAGATCGCTATGGGCTACGAGGGCAGACTTCGCCATAGTAGCCTCTGGCTACGTCGGCTGAAACTGCAACGATGCGGACAGCCTTCACTCAGACCCGGCCTTGAAAACAGCAGTTGGGAGGTGTCCTGAGACCGACCCGGGCCTTGCCAGCCGACGTTCAGCAGATTAGAAAACGGCGTGAACTGTCTAGATGTGAAGCATTTACACAATCTGCTGGTGGAGCACTACGTCAACAAACGCGTTGAGCCACCGAAACGGGTCGTCCTGGACGTGGATGCGACGGATGATCCTGCGCACGGTAAGCAGCAGATACATTTTCATGGGTTTTACGGGCGTTACATCTATTTACCGCTTCTAGTGTATGACGGTGAGAGCGGTAATAATCGGCGGCGGCATCTCTGGCTTGACAGTAGCATATCGCCTTCTCAAGGCGGGACTCAGCGTACAGATACTCGAGCCGTCCTCGACTTTGCGGCCAGGCAGTAAGTTTCTAAACAGACTGGAGTGGCAGGCTACGCTCCGGCCCTGAGCCTCCTGCGGCCAAAATCGAAGAGAAACGACTGGGCGAGCATGGCTATCAAGATTGCGTTCCTGATGATCACCTCCCAGCCAGCCCTTGCTCCCTCGCCGGACGTTGAGAAACAGCCGCAGCTGATGTCGAGACCCCGCGTTAGAGCAACGATGCTGGCGGTGATGAAGACCAGCAGGAGCCCGGCCGTTACTACGGACGCGGCGTCCGAGAACAGCCCGAGGATGAGGCAGAGGCCGAGGATAAGCTCTATCCAGGGCAAGATGACTGCAAATAGGTTGATGACCACGTGCGGCACGATTCTATAGTTGTTGACCATCTGCGCGAACTGGCCGGGATGCACGATCTTGTCCATGCTGGCGTAAACGAAGACCGCTCCCACGAACATCCTGAAAACGAGAGCCGTTACTCTGTTCCAGAGAATCCGTCTCAATATGTTCCCACCGGGATCGCCCGTCATTTTGAGACTGGCCCCCTGTTTTGGTATTCCCTCATCCCGTCAGCGAACACGAGAATCGACCTGTTGAGCAACTCGTGAAGCATCTCGGCCACCTCGAGCGCCTCGTCGCACCCAACGTCGCTGCAATACGTAACGACCTTATCTGCCTTGACGAGGGACTCCTTGAGGCCCGGGGCTACATCCTCGAAACTCTTTGCCGGAATGTTGATCGCGCCCGGGATATGGCCTGTCTCGAACTCGGCTTTCGGCCTGGCGTCCACGAAAAGGACGCCGGGGGTCTTTTGAAGCTTGAGTGCGGTCGTAAGGTCGATCTGGGAGATCGGGTTCGCCTGGCGCCCCGAGGTGGCAACGGTCTTCTTGCTCGGGGGCTGATAGCTGAACAGGTCCACGCCTTGCGTCCGAACCGCGTTGATCACAAGTCCGACTGCACTGCCCAGGACAACCAGCAATGCCGAGCGAACTATCAGCCTCTTAACATAGTCCTTCCTGAAAAGCATCGCCAGAACTCCGCCTTAGAGTGTCTTGCTCAACTTGCCTGCTGCAAAAGAAAAGCGCTGCCTGCAAGGTGTGTCAGAATATCACTATTGGCACGGCGAGCTCAACAGTAGAAATCAGGGAATCCTCGCGCAGGGATGTTAGAGGGGCTTGGGGGAGAGATGTGACATATCGCTAGCTTGGACAAACGGCAGAATCAATTGCGGCAATCCGGCTCGATATGTGCAATCTTGAACGAACTCACGGAAATATGGCCAAGTCTGGAGGCAAAGCGCAGTCTTACGGAAGTAGTCGAATGATTCCATAGTAACTGGGGTCTTGCTCTCATATCCGGCGATGAGCTTGCATTTGATGCTCATCAAGAGAGGACCATTGGGTTTCACTCGTCCCTTCACCGTAAGAACCTGCCGAACCTCGAATTTGCCGGGCTGTAGCATCTCAACTTCTGATTTCTCCTCAATCTTGATGCGAACCGTAGTTTTAGGAGAATACAGCTCAGGGGAGAATCTGGCTGCAGTCTCGCGGATATGGACAAAGCACAACTTCAGCCCGGCCATGAACTCCGATATGCTCTCTAGAGATGTCTTGTCTGAGGACTTGGGCGAATTTTTCATTATCAGTGTGGCCTCCTTTCATCAAAAGCATAAGGCGACTTCCCACTCTCACATTGGAAATCCAGATCCATGCTTTCTTTACCAAAGAATGACTCACCAGATTCTTTCGTTTTGCCGAGGGCCTCAACCATTTCCACAGTCATGCTCTTTGCGATGTTCTTGGCCTGTTTGAAGCCCAATAATTGGCTCGCCGCTTGAATAAGAAGCTGATTCAGGCTGGTTCCCTCAAGAGCAGCCATCTCCACAAGCGCCTTGTGCAAGCTGCTAGGGCAGCGCAGCAAGATGCGACCAGAAAACTCCACGTTATCCCGAGGTTCAGGAATCTGGTATCCGGACTCCAGCAGTGCTGAAATCCAAGTGCGTTTAACCTGCCGAATCTTGGTGTTCACATCATCAAGCGAATCTACCTGAGTAACGCAGCCGGGCAATTCGGGGAATGTTATCTCATACCCATCCTCAACCTGCCTCAAAGTGAAAGCGTAAGGCCGATCGGCCAGCTTCCTCACTTTGGAATACGGCACTCTCGTCTCAGATTTTCTGTTTGTCATCAGCGTCCTTCGCCTCCTTTCTGAGTGCTGCAACCTCTTCCAACCTTGGCAGAATCCTCTTAATATCTCGGGGATTCATAGTGTCCTTACCGCCATGTGGAATTCCGAAGCTTATAATATCCACGGGCGCTCGGTTCCCCGCGCGCCGCTCCTTATCGTCCCTGAACGGTGCTAAAGCTCCATTTCTATAGGCCACATCTGTGCCCTTGCATTTTCGAGCCAATCTAATCCACTCTTGTCGATTGAGTAGCCATTTCAAATCACACCATTGGACTGATTTCGGGTTTTCCCGTATATATCTAAGCAGCCCATTCTCGTCCCTAAGTTTCTTTCCCTTGCCCATATCCCACAGGATAGGCAAGAATCCCAAGGAGTGCAATCGCGCTCTATCGGCACAGATGCTATCACCTGTGATATCGATAATTCAACAGAATATCTATAGCAGAGTTCCAAGATTTCATCCCAAAGTGATATCGAAAGGTCATAGAGACGCACACACGCGTTCGTAGAACTTCCTGCTGATCGCGAAGAGCTCCTTGCGGGTGAGGTGTTCTGCCCAGTTGACGCCGGAATTGGTCTTGGTCTTCAGCACCGGGCCCTGGACGATGCGCTTCCAGGTTGTGTTGTCTATCGAATGGAAGGGGAAGTCCCTGATCAGGGAGACGTCACCGATGCCGAAGCCGTGGTAATCGTGAGGATACCTGTCGAATACGACCGACAGCCACTCGCGCATCCGCGGCCTAGAACGCGGCACCATCCCGCCGAGGCCAACGAGCGGCCAGTCGCTCCGAAGCCTTTGAAGCACATCGAAGTCTTCACCGTAATGAAAGACGGGAACAGGCGAGAGGCCGCGCGATTGCATCAACCGCAGGTTGGACATGCTCGCCTCAGCGTCTCCGATGACATCGAGGTTGACATACAGATCGATATGCTGCCAATTGCGCTCGATGAACTCGCAGTACTGGACTATATTGACCTGTTTGCCAGAGCGAAAGGCCGAGAAGGCTCCCGAATCGAGCATGACTGAGGTGAAGTCCCCGTTCGGGACAGAGTCCCGCCCGGCTCGTCTGAGCGATGCATAAGAGAAGAGAACATTTGCCCCGCCAAACACCGTCCCGCGAAGGTTCCCGTCAACTCCAGCGAAATAGACCTTCATTCTGGGAGAAGCCGATTGACTACAACGTCCCTCGCCTCAGCGAGAGCCGCCACCTGCCAACCGCTGCCGGATCATTCATAGCGGCTTTCCGGTGTCGGGCTTGCTCTGAACTTGTGGCCCTCCAGGACCACGTCGTAGAGCTCCAGCTCGTCCTCCAGCGCAACGCGAACCTCCCGTTGCTCAGTCACGGTGTAGTCCGAAGCGGCCCCGAACTCGGCGTCAATCTCCTTCTGAAGGTCGTCGTGCAAGATGTGGAACAGGAGTATCGTCTTGATGTGTCTGTAGCCGAGCCGCTGCCTCGACTGGCCGCCGTCAAGTGTCGCGACTGACTGGTCCCGGGGCAGAACGACTATCGGCCTGGCAACCTTGAAGTATGGGCCGCTGCCGTGCTTTGTCTGCGACATAACTTCTCCATTGATATTGAAATCTCAACCCCAGAGACGCTGAGAGCGCGGAGCATCTTGCTGCCGTTCTTCTCTGTGTCTCTGTGTCTCAGTGGTTCTGCTAGAAGCCGTCCGGGTAGTCAGCGTCCGGGAATATCGTTGCGGCCTCCGAGAGCTTCGACTCCTTGTCAACGAACAGCTCGACCGTCCGCTCCAGGACGTAGAACTCAGAGAGCGACGTGATCGCTGTCGGCAGGATCAGCTTCGGCTCCAAGAGGTGCGCCGTCGCATCTTCCCACTCTTCATTGTTGCCAATTATCGCCTGGAAGTCGGCTTGGAACGTCGCCCAGTCGTCTATCTGCCGGATGACTCTAAACGACCGCACAACAGGGTATATGGCGGCGCCGAGGTTGCCGCCGTCGGTTGTGAACGGGATACCAACGGTCAAAAGGTCGCCGATTGCGCTGGTGGCTGCAACGGCGGGTTGCAGGTGTATGCCAGAGCTTAGGATGGCGCCTTGTGCGAACGGGGGAGTGCCGGCGGGGTTCATGCCGTCCGGATAATAGGTGGTATTGAACATCCCAAGGACTGAGACACTCACCTGGACGCCTTTTATGACGAGGCCATCGCAGCACAGAAGCCGCTTGCCTTGCTCGGGAGCGGCGCCGCCGTGCAGGCCGCGCAGAAATGGCTCCGAGATCATCTCCTTGACAGTCATTTTGGCGCTTCTTATCGGCACGCCGAGCGAGTTCTTGGCTGTTTCCTGCGAGCTGGCAATGCCGTGGCAGCTCTCACCATAAAGCTTGCTCGCCTCGAGCTTCTGCTCAAACGACAATGGGAAAAGCTTGACGTCCCAGCCGTCCTGATACCGCAAAAGCTCCGTGTTGTACTGCCGCTGCACTCGCTGGGGATGAACCTCCCCTTGGACCTCCACCGGGTCGATGCTGAACTCCGGCAATGTTGTTGGATCAAATCCTGGCATAATCATCTTCTCCTATCATCGTTATGGTAGTCTCGGTTACTACTCTGCGAAGCACGAGCCAGAAACCCTCATGGCGCCACGCCCTCCTGCCAAAGCCATAACTCGTAATGGAGCTCGTAGCGCTCGACGCCACCCTTATCGTTCATGAATCCGTCCTTTTCGGGCGTGTGCCGCGGGATGAAGCCAAGCCCCTGCTCCTCTCCGATCCTCTTTGGGTTCGCCGGCTCCGAGAAGTCGTATATGGGAATGACGTCCCCACCGGCCAAGTTCAGGAGCGACATGACCATCTCGAGTATCTCGTCCATCCGCCTCATCACGAAGCTGTCGTCGTCTCGGCTCGCACGAACGTTCACAACAAACCTGACGCGCATCTTCGAGTTGAGGCCTCCGGAGAAGCTA
>CAZKNE010000005.1:0-20529 GCA_964554005.1 uncultured bacterium
TGGCTCGCAACAAACGCGGCCCAGATGAGTCGATACACCCGGAACTGGTCCTTCGACAGGTAATCCTTCACGAAATCTGGCCTCCGCAGCACGTCAGTTGGCCGTATCGCCTCGTGAGCCTCCTGTGCACCTCGCGGCGATCTATACCTGTTTGGCTTGGCCGGAACGTAATCCTCGCCGAACATCTTACCAATCAAGCCCCGAACACTCGAAAGCGCCGAACTGGCAACCCTGGTCGAATCGGTCCTCATGTACGTGATCAAGCCCACCAACCCTACATCCTCCAGGTCCACACCCTCATAAAGACTCTGGGCAAGGCTCATCGTCAGCCTCGCTGAAAGCCGCAGGTCAGACGAGGCGGATTGCTGCAACGTGCTAGTGATAAGCGGCGGCGGTGGCGTCTGTTTTTTCTCCGTCTTTTTAAGCCCGGATACAACAGCCATCCTGCTCTTCATAATCTTGTCGTAGATTTCCTGCGCCGCATTGCCGTCTGGGATTTTGGCGGTCTTTTTCCCGATCTTGACCAGTTCGGCCTGGAACTCCTGTCCACTCTTGGTCCGGAAAAGACCCTGTATGATCCAGTATTCCTCCGGAGTAAACTCCCTGATAGCCAACTCCCTCTCGCAGATCATTCTCAATGCCACCGACTGCACTCTGCCAGCCGAAAGACCCTGACGAACTTTCTGGCTCAAAAGTGGGCTGATCTGGTAGCCGACAAGCCTATCGAGCACCCGACGCGCCTGCTGAGCATTCACTTTGTTGATGTCGATCGATCTGGGCTCGGCCATACCCCGCTCGATCCCAGCCTTTGTGATCTCCGTGAACAGCACACGGAACACTCGCTCATCCTCGCACTCAAGCTCCTGATATAAGTGCCAACAGATCGCCTCACCCTCCCGGTCCGGGTCAGCCGCAAGATAAACCTTGTCCGATTTCTTGGACAACGATCGAAGGTCCCTGATTATCGGGACCTTGTCCTTCACTACTTCATACTCGGGTGTGAAACCGTTGTTGACGTCAACGCCCAGCCGCCGCCGAGGCAGGTCCTTAACGTGTCCTGCGGAGGACTTGACGATGAACCCCTTGCCCAAATAGCGGTTTATGGTTTTGGCTTTTGCTGGTGACTCGACGATTACAAGCGACTTGTTAGACATACTGCCCCACTTCAAAAACTCTCGCGCTCAGAATATACATACTGACTAAGTGCCCATCTCCCACGCTGCAAGATAGGCCTGCTGCTCTTCAGTAAGAGTATCTATTGAGATTCCCATTGTGGCAAGCTTTGATGATGCAACCATCTCATCGATCTCTTTGGGAACATCATGAACCCCGATCGAAATGTTGCCCTTGTTCTTTACCAGATATTCCGCACAAAGCGCCTGGTCGGCGAAGCTCATGTCCATGACGGACGAGGGGTGCCCCTCGGCAGCAGAGAGGTTTACAAGCCTACCGTCAGCGAGAAGATATATCCGCCGACCATCCTCCAACTTGAACTCCTCAACCGACCGCCGAATGCCTCTCCTCTCAACGGCCATCTCGTCTAGAGCCTCGATGTCGATCTCGACATTGAAATGGCCTGTGTTGCAGACAATCGCGCCATCCTTCATGACTGCAAAGTGCTCGCCTCGTATGACCTTGATGTCGCCAGTCGCAGTTAAAAAGAAGTCCCCAAACTTCGCTGCCTCGGCCATCGGCATAACCCTGAAACCGTCCATCGCAGCCTCAAGAGCCTTGACCGGGTCCACCTCGGTAACGATCACCCGGGCGCCCAGGCCTTTTGCACGCATAGCCGCACCTCGTCCGCACCAACCATAACCGCATATTATGAAATCGGTTCCCGCCAACAAGCGATTGGTTGCTCGTATTATCCCGTCCATTGTGCTCTGGCCGGTGCCATACCTGTTGTCGAACAGATGCTTTGTGTCCGCATCGTTGACCGCGATCATGGGGACTTTCAGCGCACCATTTTCGGCCAAGCTTCTGAGCCGGATGACCCCGGTCGTGGTCTCCTCCATCCCGCCAATAATGTTCGGAAGGAGCTCCTGACGATCCTTATGAAGCGTCGAAACAAGGTCCGCGCCGTCGTCAATCGTTATGACCGGCCTCATATCGAGAACGCTGTGGATGTGCTTGTAGTAGGTCTGCTTGTCCTCGCCATGAATAGCAAACACTGACATCCCAAGGTGCTCAACGATCGATGCAGTAACGTCGTCCTGTGTGCTCAGCGGGTTCGAGGCGCAAAGCCCAACAGTCGCGCCGCCCGCCTTCAAGACCTCCATCAGGTTCGCAGTCTCGGTCGTTACGTGCAGGCAGGCGCCGATCGTGACCCCCTCCAAAGGCCTCTCCTTCTCGAAGCGAGCCATGATCGCATCCAGCACCGGCATCTTCATCCGCGCCCAATCGATGCGAAGCTTACCCGCCTCGGCCAGCGAAATATCCTTTATGTCGTAGTTCATCAAGTAATCCTCCAATATGCGTTCAGTTGTGGTGCTATTTTACTTTGCAGGCGGTGAGAAGATCGTCAACTTTGTCAGTTTTCTCCCACGTGAAGTCCGGATCATTCCGGCCAAAATGTCCGTATGCAGCTGTTTTCTTGTATATGGGCCTTCGCAAATCAAGCATCTTAATCATCCCGTTCGGAGTGAGATCGAATACCTTCTGAACAGCGTTCTTGAGCGTTGCATACGAGACCTTGCCCGTCTGAAAAGTATCGACCATGATTGATACCGGCTCGGCAACGCCTATCGCATAAGCTATCTGAACCTCGCACTTCTTCGCCAAACCCGCTGCTACAATGTTCTTCGCAATGTATCTCGCCATGTAAGACCCTGACCGATCGACCTTAGACGGGTCCTTCCCTGAGAACGCCCCGCCTCCGTGGCTGCCAACGCCGCCATACGTGTCAACAATGATCTTCCTTCCCGTAAGACCCGTGTCTGCCGACGGCCCACCCATGACGAATCTCCCCGTCGGATTAACATAGTACTTGGTGTTCTTCCTCAGCTCGGGAGCAATAACCGGCTCAATCACGTGCTCAACCACGTCCTCCGTAATGTCCTTGATATTCACCTCAGGACCGTGCTGCGTTGATATTACGACAGTATGAACCTCGACAGGCGTGCTGTTCTTATACCTTACGGTTACCTGGCTCTTCCCATCTGGCCGCAGGTAATCGACTATGCGCTTCTTGCGAACCTCCGCCAGCCTCATCGTCAGCTTGTGCGCCAGCATGATCGGCATCGGCATCAGCTCCTCGGTCTCGTCCGTCGCATACCCAAACATCATCCCCTGGTCTCCCGCACCGCCAGGGTTGACGCCCAACGCGATATCCGGCGACTGGGGGTGTATCGAAGTCAAAACTGCGCACGTCTGATAGTCAAAACCATACTTCGCATGTGTGTATCCAATGTCCTTGATCGTATCCCGAACGACCAACGGTATATCTGCATAACAGTCCGTTGTGATCTCGCCCGCGACCAACGCCAGCCCTGTCGTCAAAAACGTCTCACACGCGACTCGCCCCATCGGATCACACGCAAAGACCGCATCCAGAATCGCGTCAGATATCTGGTCCGCCATCTTGTCCGGATGACCCTCCGTAACCGATTCTGAAGTAAATAAAAAGTCTGTTCTCGGCATTTTAACCTCCAGTCACAAGCCGTTTTCAACGCCGCCGCAGATAAACTTCCGCGACGGCCTGCACTTCATCGAGAGACCCGTGCGACTCTCTTTGCTGCTACAAGTTATGGGAAAATACCACCTCATTCGGTTATGTAAACCCGCAAAATCTGTGAACGGCCCCAATGCAAGCTCCCTGCAAAAGCGCTGTTGAAATCCACTTGACGAACATGTTATACTCGAGTTCGCCAACAGCTACGCTTTATTGCAGGAGGATATAATGCGACTGAAATCGCCGCCAAACTCGATGGGCACGGAGGTCTATGAGTTCACGGTGAAATCGGCTAAGGACGGAGGAGCCGGCTTTCCGCCGAAGAAGGAGCCAGCGAAGACTCAGGAGGGAATATGATGAGCAGCTCACGGCTTGTTACTCTCGTTATTTGTATATTCCTCGCCCTCTCATGCGCGTATGTCGTCTTGGCCGTTGACTACTACGTCGATCCGGTGGCTGGCAGCGACGACAACTCCGGCCTATCGTCGGACGAGGCGTTCAGGACGATCACACATGCTCTGGTCACGGCAAATGCTACGCCAGCGGTCATCACCATTTGGCTGGCCCCAGGAGTCTACTCCGAAGATACTAACGGCGAGACATTTCCGCTGCGCCTGATGTGGACAACCTCTCTGCTTGGCGCTGGACCGGAAACAACGACCATCTGCTCTAACACCGGAGGTCAAGGGATTCTCTTTGGAGGCAATGCAAGTGAGAGAACAAGTCTCGCGAGGGTCGAAGGAGTCTGCCTGCGCTGGCCTCTGGATCCCTTCAATGGGGATGCGGGGGTCTCGCTTTACAATTACGGGAAGGTCGTCTTCCGACGCTGCACATTCGCCTGCGATCTCCGGGTCTTTGGTTGTGTGGGTGTGGGGTCTCAGAACTTGATCATGGAGGACTCCGCATTCATTGACGGCGCGAGTGCCGATCTAGGGGTGAATGAGCGGGCGGAGGTTAGGCGGTGTGCTTTCTATGGGGGCCGGATAGGTGTGGCAAACGAGGGATACAACCTCATCGAGAAGTGCAAGATAATCGGCGGCGAGATATATTGGGGGGTAAATGAGTGGTGTAGGGCCAAGGGCGGTCAAACGATCATACGTGACTGCCTCATCGTGAACCACCGGGAACCGAACAAAAGATCAACGAGCGGCATCGTCTGGTCCCTTACCGGACCGCCAGGCGACATGCCCTCCACTATGTCTACGATCCAGGCGGCCAGTGTGAACGCGGACAGTGTTAACTTATCGCTCGTGGTGAGCAACTCTGTGATATCTGGAAACGGAACGGGGATTCTCTGCCTGTCCGATTTCAACGAGCGTTTCTACAGATCGCACGGCGCTCGCATATCGAACTGCAGGCTGTTGCGCAACCGTTACGGCGGGATCGACTTTGACCGTACCCGTTTCGGGCGGGTTGAGCTTGCTGTGTCCAACTGCTTTCTTATGGAGAATAGCGAGAGCACCAACATCTACGGTGCCATTCATGCGGAGAACGTTGGGTCGCTCACGGTTGAAAGCTGCACGGTGGTGAACAACTCAGTCGCCGGGATTAGAGCTTGGTCTACCACGCAGAGCGCGATTGCCGACAGCGTATTATACGGGAACCCGTATGAGATCGTACAAGAGGGCGGTTCCATGAGCGTTCGATACTGCTGCGTTGAGGGAGGCTACCCTGGGGTGAGGAACTTCGGTGCGGACCCGATATTTGCGAGCGGGCCGCTGGGCGACTATTACCTCTCGTCGGTCGAGGCGGGACAGCACACCGACAGCCTGTGCATTGACGCCGGCTCCACAAGCGCCTCGATCGCGGGCGTGGCCAACCTCACAACCCAGACAAATGGGGCCTTCGACGCGGGCATAGTCGATATCGGCTACCACTACGCCGCCACGCCGCCGACAATCGAGGCGAGCATCGCAAGCGCCGGGGCGAGTCCTCTGAACGCGACCCCTTCGTATCCAGCCAGCGACGGCGGCGCAATCATAGCAGGGGCGGATGAGGCGCCGGTCTTGGGGCCTGGGGACACGCTGCGGGCGCAGGTTGAGGTTGCGAATGAGGGCTGGCCGATCTGGGTTGACTTCTATGCGGCGTTCGTTGCGGCTGACGGGACGGTCTTCTACATCACGCCGGATGGCCTCACGACGGACTTCACGCCTTATGCTATTGACGTTCTGTTGGACGATGGACTTCATTTTGGCCCTGCCTCGGTCTTTGAGTTCACTCTGAACGAGCACGTCATCCCTGGCGACTACATATTTGCCGCTGCGTTTAGCCGTGCCCGCGAGCCTTTCCGTCCCATCGGTTCCATCGCCACCGCGCGCTTTCGCATCATGTAGGCATGGTAATGTATGAGCGCATTCGCCCATTTTCAGTTCTGGGCTTGACCATTCAGGTTGGAGGGGAGCTCCCCTGGGGTGCGAGCCGATTGGGTGCATTCCCCGGTAAAAGGAGTTACGGGAGCGGAGACACTCCGCCGAGTGCCGTGGGCACTCAGAAGAAGAGTGAGGCGGCGATTTCCTGCGGGTAGCGCCTGGACATCACGTTGTAGATGTAAGCTTCGATCTCGTCCGCCGTCTGGAAGCGGAGCGCTTTACTGGCTATTTCGAGGGATTCGCATACTAGCGAGCTCCTGATGACTTTTTTTACGGCTGGGATCGCGACGGGGTTCATGCTCAGTTCATCGACGCCGAGGCCCATAAGCATAAGTGCGTAGAGCGGCTCGCCCGCCATCTCCCCACAGACACCCACACGGACCTTGTGGCGGTGGCCGGCCTCCACAACCATTTTGATCGCTCTGAGGACTGCCGGATGCAGGGGGTTATACAGATATGCGACCTCTTCGTTAGCTCTGTCTATGGCAATAGTGTATTGGATGAGATCATTCGTCCCTATGCTGAAAAAATCGCATTCCGGTGCGAGGATGTCGGCGGTTAGTGCGGCTGACGGTATCTCGATCATGATACCGACTTCCATGTCGGCGTTGAAGGCTACATGTGCTTTCCTCAGTTCTTTCTTGCACTCCTCAATTATCGCCTTGCCTTTCTTGAGCTCCTCGATACCGCTTATCATGGGGAACATGATCTTGAGGTTTCCATAAAGGCCTGCTCTGAGTATTCCCTTGATCTGGTTTTTGAAGATCTCCCGCCGGGCGAAACAGAGCCGTATCGCGCGGAGGCCGAGGGCCGGATTACGCTGTTGGGGCATCTCGACCGCATCAACAAGCTTCTCGCCGCCGATGTCGATTGTCCTGATTGTTGCCGAATGCGGAGCGATCTCCTCCGCGACCTGCTTGTAGTTAGAGAGGTGCTCCTCCTGGGTGGGGATGCGTTTTTCGCTTATGAAGAGATACTCGGTTCTATAAAGGCCGATGCCGGCCGCGCCGTGCCTAAGAGCGGTCTTTACGTCCGCCGGCGATTCAATGTTGGCCTCGATCGCGAGCCTGAAGCCGTCCCTGCTCTCGGCTGGCAAATCCGCCGCAGAGAGCAGCTCCGTAACGTAGTACTTGTAGGACCGCTGCTTATTTTCATATTCGGCTATCTGTTTCTGCGTTGGCGAAAGGATGATCTTGCCATCAATCCCATCGACAATCATCCTGGTTCCCTGTTTGACGCTCTGGAGCACGCCTATGGCGCCAACAACGGCCGGTATTTCGTGCGCCTTTGCGATTATGGCCGAGTGCGATGTCTTGCTGCCGAGCTCTGTTACGAATCCCACTATCCGTCCCGTATCTATCTGCACCGCCTCAGACGGGTTGATATCTTGTGCCACGATAACTGAGCCTTCCGGAGCCTCGTCCAGACGGCATACTCCACCGCCCGGACCGAGATTTCGGAGTATGCGGTTCTTGATATCGTTCAGGTCCGCCACCCGGCTAGAGAGATACTCGCCACTTAAGCTCGCCAGCATTTCGTTGAACCGACCCACGTGCTCCGACACCGCCCACGAGGCGGTAACCCTCTGTTCCTTGATGATCTTGATGACATCGCTCTGGAGGGCATCGTCCTTTAGAAGCATGATGTGTGTGTCCAGGACTGTGGATAGCTCTTTGGCCTTGTCGGGTCCCAGACTCGCCCTTATGGTCTCGATCTCCTTCATGGATTTCTTGATGGCTGAGAGAAATGCCTTCACTTGTTTGGAGACTCGCTTCTCCGGCAGGATTTTTCTCTCAACCGGCTGGAGAGTTTTATCAAGTATGAACGCGCGGCCGATCGCTATCCCTGGCGAGGCCTTAATCCCAGTGAAAACCCGCCTCATCTATCCGCCTCAGACTCGGTCTGCCGGATGAAATCGTTTTCGGCCAATTGGAGCAGTGTCGCCATGGCCTCGTTCTCATCGGCGCCCTCTGCACGGAGGATTATCCTACTACCAGCGATGATGCCCAACGCGAGGAGTGCCCAGGGGCTCTTTCCATCAGCGAGGTCGTCCCCGAACTGCACACCTATGTCCGATTTGAATGACTTGGCCACTTCCACAAGGGACATAATCGATCTTAAGTGCATCCCAAACTCGTCTTTGATCGTTACCTGTTCCTCACGCATTAGTAGAGCTCACTGGTGGTGTAGATCATACAGTTAGCAGAACCCCAATGAGAACCAGGGCGCAGATGACAGCCCCGACTTTTCCTGATGAGACATTTCTAGACCGAAGAATAAAACAAACAACGATAATTGGCAAAACAGATATGAAACCGAACCAAGGGATGCTGCATTCCGCAAACGAGCTGTAATCCCATGAGAGCAAGACGCCGGCGAGCGCACCGAGTAGAACGCATGTCGCCCGCTTCAGGGCAGCTGAGGCGTGTTTTGGATTGGTTTTCTCAAAGTAGCGGCGGACAGCTGTGGCGCCTCTTAGTCCGAGCTCGACGCCCCTGAAGCGAAGGATGATATTTGCCAGCGAGAAAGGGACCACCAGCCAGAGGAACGCCCACTCGTGCCCAAGTAGGAACAGAAGAACCGCCAAGACTGCCAGGAAGGGTTTGAACGACAACCATATTAGGTCATCACCAAGAGCGCCGAACGTGCTGCCCAACGTGGATTTTATACGGGGCATTCTGGGGCCGTTCAGTCTCTCTTTCCCTTGTTCACGGGCCTCCTGCTCCACAATCGCTCCAGCCACTAGGCCAGAAAAGCACGGGTTGGTATTGAAGACCGCAAGATGCCTCTTGGCCGCCTCGATCAGCGCGTTGCCTGAATAGAGGGTTTTCAGTGCTGGCAAGATTGAGAAGCAGAAGCCCAGGTTCTGCTTGCCCTTGTTGTTCCAGCCAGCCTCAAGTAGGAACGTCCGCAGAGCGATTGAGATGCGAGCGCGTGGTGGAATCCTGGGCAGCTCAGCGCTATCTTTCATCTGGTCTCAGGCTCTGCCACAGGAGGAAGATGATCAGACAGCTTAAAATAACTAGGGCGGCCACAAGAGACGGCGCCAGCATCTTGAATCGCATCATTATGAATGCCGCAGCCATCGATAGAAGGGAGAATAATACGCTACGATGCTCTCCCAAGGCGCGAAGCCCTATCCCGATGCCGGCCGCAAGCAGCCCCACTGCAAGCCACGGGCACGTCCCGTGAACGCGAGGCGCAATCTTAAGAAGCACCGGGACCAATAGCATCCCGCCTCCTATAGTCGCAGCCAAAAGCAGACAGAAGGTCTGGCCGAACGCCAACGGCAATCCCGCCAGATTATTGGTTGCCACAGCCGATAGCTTCCCTTTGTCGAGGCCTACGATAGCCCTCTCGACCAACACCTCGTTGAACTTCCGCAAACGCTTCGTCAGGCGGGATGACAGTGCGCCGACAAGTAGCCCCAGCAGGACGAAAGCCGGAAGCGCTAGGGCATAAGCGGTCTTTTCGGGCATACCCGATCTCAAGGAGACGGTCATCAGGATAGTAGAAACGGCAGTGCATGATGTGTAGTCGATGCTTATGAAACCTCCAGCCGGCACGTCGAACAGCCAGAGCAATTGCAGTATCGCTCCCACGGCCACACCGTGCCGCAGGTCTCCCATCAGCAGGCCCAAGATCGAGCCGCAAGCGATGGGTTGAGCAAACATCCCCCGGAACAGGAGGTTCTCGTCGAGCGAGATCAGCGCGCCAGCCGCGCTCATTAGGACTGCCAGTTTCAGCAAGGGTGCCGGCATCACTCAGCCCTCCGCTAGTCGTCTGGCGTCCCGGACCTTCAGGAGCTCGTGGAAGTCAATGGCCTTATCAAATGGTGTCGGACGGACCTCCACATATACGCCGGAGTTGGCCATTTTCGCCAACATCTTGATCTCCTCCTCGGAAAGGAATAGCGACTCTGTAAGCTGTTCCCGGCCTTCGACGAAAGCAACGCCGCCGATGTTCAGCTTGGACAGTGGAAGCTTCCCATGCGAAAACAGCTCCAGTATGTCCGCTACTCCGGAGAATAGCAGAATAACCTTCCTGGGCGACCTGTCCAGCTCTTGAAAAAGACCGTCGCAGTCAGCAACCGCCAATAGCTCAACATCGATGCTCTCGGGCACAGCCATCCGCATAAGGCTCTCCTCAAACGGATCATGGGCCACCTCGTCATCAACGACGACTATTTCGGTGCAGGAGAGAACCTTGACCCATCCGGCCACGACTTGTCCGTGGATGAGTCTATCGTCAAGTCGAACGAGCTCGATGCTCATTTCCCTTTACCGCTCTTTTCTCCATAAGTCTTCCCATTGCCGTTCATGACCTCTGTTAAGTTTATTATAGTCGCCTTGCCCGCAGAAACAGCACTCTTAGCAAGGGAATGAACTGTCTCTTGGTCCTTCCTATCTATGAGGCACATGAGCATTGGGAGGTTGACGCCGGCTAAAACCTCCACCTCGCCCTTCCCACGTGCCGCATCAAGACAGATGTTCGCCGGTGTGCCCCCGGGGCTATCAACCATAACGAGAACACCGTCACCTGAGTCAAGCGAAGCGAGCAGGCGCTCCACGTCGTCGCGAAGCTGCCTCCGCTGCCGTCCGCTAGTGGTGAGGACGGCTACCTGCGGCTGGGGGCCAATGATCTTCTCTGCCGTCTTCTGGAGCTCCATCGCGAGCGAGCCGTGCGAGGCTATGAGCACTCCGATCATCCGATGGCCTCATAGCTTGGATGAGAAGACAGTCGCAGACAGCCCCACAATGCATAAATCTCACTTTTCAACGGAAGCTGTCGTCCTTAGGAGCAGTGCCGGATCAGGCCGAGCTTCCCGTCCTGCCGCTTGTAGAGAACTACAAACTCGTCCGCTTTTGCGTCCTTAAAAGATATGAAATGGTCGTCCGATTCCTGCAATAGAGTGGCCGCCTCAGGAACCGATATTGGCTTTGCAGCCGTTGGTTGAACCTCAATTATCTCGGGCAGCGGAACCGACCTGCCATCTTCGGCTTTGCCCATAGATACTAAGGGCTCGGCCATTTCAACGAGCTCTCGCTTCTCAATGCGCTTCCTGTTGACCATCTTATCATGTTGTTTCCTAAGCATCATCTCGAGCTTGTCAATTACCTCAACTATCGACTGTTGCATGTCGTGACTCTCGCTTCGCAAGAGCTCTTGGAACCTGTCGCTGCGCACGTTCAGCTCGCAACGCTGCCGAGATTTCTCGGACCTCAGCTCTACCTGAACGTCGAGCCGCTTGTCGAAATAACGTTTCCGGATTGACCGCAGTTTTTTCTCGATATAGGACTTCTGAAGGTCCTTAAGCTCGTAGTGGCGACTGACAAAGGTGATGTTCATCCCGCAACTCTCCCGGACGTTTTTCTATAATGAACCGGCCTCATCGTAGGAACAAGCGCTCTTTTGAGGCCAGCTAAGTGTTCTCACGCCTCGTTCTGACGTTTTCTCAAATGCGATGGAAGAATGCCTAATGATTCGCGATATTTTACGATTGCCCTCCTTGATATCTTGATTCTCCGCTCCGCAAGCATGTCCACTATTTGTTGGTCGTTGTAAGGCGAATCTGGCGGTTCCTTCGTAACTAGCTCTTTGACGAGGTGCTTCACAGTGATTGAAGATACCGTTGCGCCCGTGAACGTATCAAGCCCACGGTGAAAGAAGTACTTCATCTCGAACACCCCACGAGGCGTGTCGATGAACTTGTTGGACACTGTTCTGCCGACCGTCGTCTCGTGAAGGTCAAGCCGTTCCGCGACGTCCATCAGTTTTAGCGGCTTCAAGAATAAAGTTCCCTTCTCGAAGAACTCGCTCTCATAGTCCACGATGACCTCCGCCACGCGCAGCAATGTTCGTTTCCACCGGGCGATATTTTGGACCACCCAGTTTGCCCGGCTCGATCTTTGTCGAATGAACTCGCGCTCCTTGGGTCCCAATTGATCAACCTCGAAGTTCTTCTGGTAGTTCCGGACGATCCTGAGTCTGGGCAGCTTCTGCTCGTTGAGGATAGGGACGAACCTTGAGTCACGTTTGACGACATAGACGTCGGGCACGATTGGGATGCCCCTCTCGACGTCGAAAGCGCTTCCTGGCCTCGGCTCCAGCGTCTCAATTAGCGAAACAATGCTCTTGAGCGTAGAGTCGCTAATCCTGAGTGCCTTTCTCAGCTCGGCGTGCTTGTGAGCCACTAGAAAGTCGAAATGGTCATCTATGGCCTTCTGAGCCAGAACCCATAACCTCTTAGGCAACGGCGCTGTGTTCGGTAACACCTCGCGTTCCGCAAACAAACTCCGCAGCTGTATCTTGAGGCACTCCTTGAGGTCTTTCGCCCCTACCCCCGGCGGATCAAACTCCTGAATGAGGCGGAGTATCTGCCTGACCTTCTCGACGTCAACTTCAGCGTTCTTTGCTATGAGCTTCAGCGAAGCACGCAGGAAACCGTCAGAATCGATATTTCCGGTTATCCGTTCTGCGACCTTGAAATCATCTGCCGAAAGCCTGGCGACGTGTAGCTGGCCCATGAGATGGTCGGCGAGATTCTCGCGTTTGAACAAGATTCGCTCATACACTGCCGGGTCCACGATGTCGCTGTCTGCGCGCCAGTGCTCGATTACGGGGGCCCGGAACTCGTCCTCCTCAGGGCCATAGTCTAGCTTGCGCTTCAAAAGAAGAGACATCACCTCATCGAGCGCTTCATCTTCGGGATCGTTGATTGGGGCTGTATCCTCCTCTGGTGCCTCTTCGAGGTCAGAAACCTCCTCTAGCAACGGATTCTCGGTCAGCTCCGCAAGTATCTTCTGCTGTAGCTCGAGGACGTTCATTTGCAGCATCTCTAACGACTGGCGCATCTGAGGCGTAAGCACCAGCTTCTGCGTTAGCCGCTGGTCAAGCCTTGCGGACAGCCTGTGCCTGTTGGAGAGGTCTTCAGCCAAAACTCATTACCCTTTGAACAACTTATTATAGATCGAAATTGTGTCCCAAGTATATCTTCCTAACTAACTCGTCATCTGCAATCGACTTTGGATCACCAGACCTAATTATCTTGCCGCCATCGATTATAAATGCTCGATCAGTTATCTTCAACGTCTCTCTCACATTATGATCGGTTATCAAGACCCCAATCTTTAGAGACCGAAGCTTACGCACTATCTCCTGAAGATCAATTATAGCAATTGGATCGATCCCTGCAAACGGCTCATCCAACAGCATGAACGAAGGCGAAAGCGCCAGAGCGCGAACGATCTCCACACGTCTTCTCTCACCCCCAGAAAGCGTGTAGCCCATCGAATCGCCCAACTCCTTGATGTCCAGAAGCGTCAGCAACTCATCTATCCGCTCCTCGACATCCCTTTTGGAGAGACGACGGCTCTCAAGGACGATCCTGATGTTGTCCTTGACTGAGAGCCGTTTGAATATCGAGGCCTCTTGAGGCAAGTACCCGATGCCCTTTCTCGCCCTAGCGAACATGGGAAGTCCTGTGATGTCCTCCTCACCGAGCAGGACGGTGCCTCCGTTAGGCTTCACCAGACCGACAATCATGTAAAACGTCGTTGTCTTGCCGGCCCCGTTTGGCCCTAGCAGGCCAACTATCTCACCTCTCTTGACCTCAAGGCCAACACGGTCAACCACCGTTCGACCCTGGTATTGCTTCAACAGGCCCACACAGCGCAGGCAATCAAAGCCAGAGCCGCATCCGACCCAAGAAGAGCTCTTATTTTTCGTCGCGGGCATCTCCTCTCCGACCTTCGCCGACTCAGCCTGCTTGACTTTCAAACTCGCCATCCCACGGGAAACCTGCTTTTATTGCCTATTGGGAACGAAAAAAGTTGTCTTGATCTTGTTTTTTTCCTCGCCCTCAATCTCGTACTCTCGCTTACCCAAATACAGCGTAACAACCTTTCCTCTCGTGATTATCCTCCCCAGCTCGAACATCTTCGGCATCCCGAACAGCACGACCTTCTGTTCGTCATCGTAGTATAAGACCTTTTCGGCACGCAGGACCTTCGTCCCGTCCTGAACCCGCACGTTCCCCTCCGCCTCAAGCGTTCCTATCTGGCCAGAAGCGGGGTCCCCGGACATCTTGATCGTGTCTGCTGAGAAGACTGAATCGCCCTTCCGAAGAACGACCCCGCCCGAATAAGAGCCCTGCATGGTCTTTTCATTGTAGTCAAACCGATCTGCACAAAGCTCGATCTTGCCAGGCCTGCGGAGCGACTCGCTCACCGATAGCGACTCACTCTTATCGAGGCTGCCTTTCTTGTCTTCGGCACCGCCATTCCCCATCTTGAGTTCCTTCTGGTTGTAAAACACGCCAGTAACGTTGTCGATGATGCTCAAATCGCCAGTCTTGAGCTGGTAGAGCACCTTCCGCCCCGCTATTACATTCTCGCTATACCACACTTTTGGCTGCCGTGTGAGCGTGGCGACCTGGCTGGCCCCCTCGAGCACGAATTTCCCTCCGGTCGCGATCCGACCTTGCGTCTCGAGCACCACGTCATCCCTAGCTACGAGCCAATCGAGCCCGGACATACCCTCCAAGAAGGCTATATTAAGCCTCTTGCAGCGGAGCGAGCGGTCCTGCCAGTGGACCGAGACATCGCCCGAGCAATGGGCCTTGCCCGAGGCGACATTGACCGAAAGCTTGTCTGCAAGCAGCTCACCTGGCCGAGACTCTGCCGCTTGAGAGCCATTATTGGACCTGCTCGGCGCCCACACGTTCGCCTTGACCGAGCCAGCGAAGTCCAGGGATTGTATCTCCAGGCCCTCTTTGTCTGAGCCCCTGATTCTGACCGCAAGAGCATCAGCCCTTATCGAGTTATGGCCTGACACCACGTGAACATCGCCCCTAAACAGCGCTCGCCGCTCGCCGAGGTCCGCCTCAAGTGTCTCCGCAGAGACTTTTGGACTTATTGAGGATGCAGAAGATAGCCCTGGAAGCTCGGCAAGCGACAGGACTACACCGTCCGAGGCGGAGAATATGTTCGGCACCTTTTTGTAGGTCATCTTGGCCGCGTCCAGCGTGCTACAGCCGAGATAGCGTGCGGCAGAGCGGAGCAGGTTAAACTTCTCTCTCGTCGAGAGAAAATATGCTTGGCCAGCCGCTCTTTGGCGACTCTGGTAGCTAGAGAACAGTGTCGGCCACGATATCGTCTCTCCCGGCTTGATAGACCTGGCCTCGTTGGTGGTCGCAAGTTGCGCGAAGCCGTGAATCAATAGCGGCTTGCCCTGAAGAACGAGGACATCATCGCGATACTCGGCCTTCGCACATCCAATGGCTCCGTCCTGCGATTTGATCACGACATTGCCGCGCAGTTCAGCCCATCTGATCTCTCGAAGCTCATCCCCCCAGGCAAATAGAGCTTTTGCGGCCATTATCTCGTCCTGCCCGAACTTGAGCGCGACATCACCCACCAACTCAGCGGTCCTTTTCTTGGTGTGGACAAGCATCTGCTCAGCGCTGAGCGCAAAGCTATCCTTCAACGTGGCCCCAAGCCCGGGGCTCTCCGCATCTTTCTCGAAGAACCTCAGGAACTTTGGGGGCGAGGATCTCGTCTTGAGGTGAACCACAGAAGGAAAGAGTATCTCACGGGACGGAAGATTGACTGAGAACCCCCTCGTCTGGAAGTAAATCCCCTCCCCGGTCACAACCACTGGGCAGTGGCTCGATGCGGTCATCGTGGAGCGGCTGAAGCTGATCTTATCACACTTGAGCGTCAGCCCAGTTGAGAGCATCGCCGTGACGTTACGCCGCAGTATCACGTTGTCCGAGTGGGGATCGTAGATGCCCTCGTCCGCGCTGAACGAGATGTGCCGGCCCTCCTTTCCGAAGTAGGTGCTCGCCGGAAGCACTCTCTCAAGCGAGTACTCCTTCGTCTCTATTTTGAGCGTCGCCTTGCTCGCCCATAACTCGTAGATCGTTCTGGCGCCCTCCGCGACCGTTTGTCGAAAGCCCTTGATCACAATTGCATCACCCACACACCCGTCCGTCTGTCCCAGTGAAGATGATGCGTGTTGATTGGCTCTGTGGGACGACAAGATGAAATAGGACAAAACGGCGACCAGGCAGATCACCGTCAAGATAAGCGTTATCTGAAGCCTATGTCTTGCTGTCATAGTCGGCACCGATTGCGGTGAACACTGGTTTCAGCTGCCGAAACGTGTCGGAGAGTGATTCGGGGATGACTCGCACCTCGGACACCGTGGTCATGAAATTGCTGTCCCCACTAAACCGTGGAACGATGTGGATGTGAACGTGGCCCAGAACCCCCGCGCCTGCACAGCGGCCGATGTTGATCCCTATGTTCAGTCCCTCGGGCCTGATGCTCTTGGCTAGAACCATCTCGCAGAGCCTCACTGTCTTGAACACATCGCACAACTCCTCATTGTCGAGCTCCATCAGAGACCCTGCATGCCGCCTCGGCGCAACCATGAGGTGCCCGTTGTTATATGGATAGCGATTGAGGGCTACTATGCTCCGCGCGGTCCGGTGGACAACCAGCATTGCCTCGTCGCTTTGGGCTGCGACCATCTCACAGAAGATACAACTCTCTGAGTTCTTGTCTGACAAAATGTAATCAAGCCTCCACGGAGCAAAAATAACCTGCATTCGACGATGCCTCAAACATAGTAGCAGAATCGGTCAAGTGATAGAGCCCAGTTACAGCAGCTCTTCGCATGTAAAACTCTTTATGCGAGGGACCAGTTCCCGTTCGGTGAGAGCGTTCGGCCTCGTTGAAGTTGGTTGTAGCCGTCCTGAACGGCAGAGTTTTCCCTTCAGGGACGAGCAGGAGCCTGAGCGTCCTGTAGGCCCGCGAGCCGCATGGCCCGCTCTTTATACATGCCCAGCTCGCAGATAAGAACGCTTAGACCCGCTCCAGCCAGTCTTTCTCGTCCTTGTCGGCCGCTCCGCCCTCAACTATCGTGATCTCCTCAAGAAGGATCAGAACCTTGGGCGGATACGTGTAACGGCTGTTCCAAAAATCGACCCCATCGCACGCCTTGACGTCAACCAGCTCAACATCAACGTCTGTAACCTCTTTTACCGTGCCACGATAGTTCGTTCCCTGTGTGGTGAAGATGCGGAGCTCCTCATCTATGCTCTCCCTGAGCTGCTTGACAATTTTCTCTGATTGTATGTCCGTGTGCCTACGCATTAGCGTCCTTTTCGAGACCCCAAGTGCATCAATCTGTAGTTTGACCTACAGAACCTCTCAAAAAAACACTTCATGCTACAAGGTGTGGTATCACAACTCTTAACTCGCATGTCTCGCCACACCTCCCGACTTTTCCTAGTTGTTTGAGCCGCCGCAGAAACACGCTTTCCGCCTACCGTGCTGCCCCGACCAAACAACTCTATGCCGCCCGCTACTCCTTCTTCTGCGCTTCGTCCCCTGGCTCTGGTCCAGGCAATTCCGAATCGTCCGGTGTTGCCTGAACGACCGCCTCGTCTTCTGTCTCCTCTTGCACCGCATCATTCATTGTCTCATCTACGGCCTGCGACTCAGCTGCATCAGACTCCTCAACCTGCTCATCAACCTCTTCCGTTGGCGCAGGCGACTCCTCATCTCCCTCGCCGACCTCGGGCGGTTGCTCCTGGGGTATCGGTGGCTCCCTGGTCTCCAAACGCTCCTGCTCCTCAGCCCCTGGCTCCTGTTGTGCTTCTTCGCTAGTGTCCGGCTCACTCGCTTCGGGCAGCGATACCTCTTCAGTAGGAACCGGTTCTACATCTGGGGCTCGCTCCTGCGCTGCCTCTTGCTCCGGCGGCTCATAAGCGGGCTCGGGCTGCTGCTCCTCTGGGGATTGAGTGGTCTGGGCAGCTTCCTCCTCGGGCTGGGCAGTTTCCTCCGTGGGCAGCCCTGGCTCGGGCTCCGGCTCCGGACTTGGCTCCTCAGTCAGACCTTCTGCTGTGCTCTCTTCTGGCTCTTGCACCTCTTGAGGAGCTGTCTCTTGAAGCGGGGTCCCCGGTTCTATCTGTGAAGGTTCCGCCTCAGGCAGTTCCGAAGGCGTTATCCCACCTTCGGCAATCTCGTCGGAAGGGCCGGCCAGCTTAGCATCTTGGCTCTTTTTCGCATCCCTCTCCCGCTTCGCCTCCAAACTGGCGGCCTCTCGCTCCTGAGCCTTCCTCAGCCTCTCCATCATCTTCTGCTCCTGCTCCTCATCGAGGCATTCCCTGATGCTTAGGCTCAGACGATGGTCCTGCCGGCTCACCGAAAGGACCTTTACTTGGACCTCCTGATTCTGATCGAGAACCTGAGCTGGATGACCGATTCGCTTGTTAGCTATCTCCGAAATATGGACGAGGCCCTCCACCCCAGGACGAACCTCAACAAATGCGCCGAAGTCGAGGATGTTTATCACTTTGCCGGTGATAACCATGTCTGGCTTCAGTTCCTGCTCGATGCCATCCCACGGGTCTGCCTTGATCTGCTTGAGTCCCAGCGAGAGCTTATGAGCCTTGGGGTCGGAACCCAGAACCACGAGGTCCAGCGTGTCGCCCAGCTCGAGCATGTCCCCAGGATGGCGCATGTGTCTGCTCCAGGTGATGTTGCTTCTGTGCAAGAAGCCGACTATGTCCTCATCGATCTCCACTTTGGCGCCGATGTGGCTTATTTCACGCACGATTCCTGTAACTCTCGACTCATCTGGATACATCTCAGCAATCCGAAGCCATGGGTCCTCCGTCAACTGTTTGAGGCCCAATGATATCTTCCGCTCAGCGGCGTCAACCCGCAGAACCACGACATCAATCATGTCCTCTTCGCTCATGACCTGTGAGGGGTGCTCGATGCGCTTGGTCCATGACATCTCGGACACGTGCAGCAAGCCCTGGATGCTCTCCTCAAGCTCCACAAACGCCCCATATTGCTTCAAACTCACAACACGACCCTTAACCCTTTTGCCCTCGTAATACATCTCCTCAACGTGCTGCCAGGGGTCAGGCGTCTTCTGCTTGTAGCCCAGCGAAACCTGGTTACGCTCCCTGTCGAAGCGAAGGATTATCACCTCCACCTCATCCCCGACCTTGAAATACTGCGACGGATGCTCCGTCCGACCCCAAGAGATGTCGGTACGGTGAAGCAGACCGTCTATTCCACCAAGGTCTATAAAGACCCCCCAATCGGTTATGTTCTTGACTATGCCCTTGACCGTCCTGCCTTCCTGAAGCTTCGACAAAGTCAATTCGATGCGGTCCTGAAGGTCCGCCTCAAGAACCGCCCGCCGCGAAAGGACGATGTTCCTGTGCGTGCCTTGCACCTCAAGGTTGAGTATCTTCATCGGAAATGTCTTCCCAACAAACTCGTCCATGTCCCGAACAGGATGTAGGTCCAGCTGGGAACCAGGCAAGAAGGCCTTGATGCCCTTGAGATCTACCGTATATCCCCCTCGTTTGCGGCTGACAATCGTTCCCTCTACAGGCTCATTGTTCTGAAAGTCCGTCTTGAGCTCGTCCCAGAACCTCAGCCGGTCGGCGCGGCGCTTCGACAACATGACACGGCCGTCCTGGTTCTCAATTGCCTCGAGGACTACCTCTATCTCCTGACCTACCTGTGCCTGGACAGGAAACAGGGCATCCTCCAGCTCACTACGCGGTAGAATGCCCTCCGACTTGTACCCGATGTCGATAAGCACACTCGCATCGTCAACCTCGATAATACGCCCAGTAACAATGTTGCCTTCCTTGAGGTCCTTCATGCTCTCGTTGTAAAGCTGTTCTAAAGCATCCCGGTCAAGCTCCGGCTCACCCTCCAACTCGTCTAGCTTCTCATCTGAGAACTCATCCTCATCCTCCATGAACAGATGCTCCGCGGTAAAGCCGTGCGCCCTGCTTGGCTCTGCTTCGGGCTTTTCGGAGCTTGTGGCCTCAGGTTCTTCCAGCCCTGAGTCCTCTACGGCATCCGACGAATCCTCTAGACCACTTGAATTGTCAGAGACCTCGTCCGGACCTTCTTCTTGGTTAGGTTGCATATCTTCCAAATCCACCATACGGTCAAAAACCTCCTGTTTATAGTAATCGCATAACAGCCAAAATTAGCTGATGTGCTTTTTCTCCGAACCTCTCCCGGCCTGAGCCCGAACCCCAAGTAGGAACAACACAAGCCAGGCAATCATCGGCCAAACAAGATTCATCCTGTTGGCTATCAAAATGCCCCCAAACCTATGACACATCGCCACAGCTCCCGCTACGAGAACGTAAGACCCTAACAGGGACGTGAATAGTATCATAGCATGTCGCATCAGCAATACCGAAAGTAATCCAACTATGACAAACGACGCAACAGTCCAAAGCATCAAGGACTCCGAATCCAGTCGTTGGCAGAGGTAACTTGCAGAGACCGAGCCCAAGAACCCGCAGAAAATAAAGACCATTAGCTTCACAAATGGAACCGCAAGAATCCCCAGCAAAACTGCCAAGACAACAGCGATTGCGACCGGAATCGCGGCCGACTGAATCGCGAACCTGGCACTGATCCAGTCTCCCAAGAG
>CAZKNE010000006.1:0-14995 GCA_964554005.1 uncultured bacterium
CGCCAAGGTCGATTCTGCGGTCCACTTCGCTCCGAGTGGCCCGCTCACGCTCGACGCACTCTTGTCGCTTGAGAAGGGCGGGACATTGGCGCTGGCTTCCATTTATATGAACCCAATTCCCGAGATGGATTACGAGAAATATCTCTACAACGAAAGGACGCTCCGGAGCGTAACGGCGGCCACACGACAGGACGCAATCGACATCTTGAAGCTTGCCGACGAGATACCCATCCGCACTGAGGTGCAGAAGTTCGCCCTTCAAGATGCAAACGAGGCGCTGCTGCAAATGAAGCAGAGCAAGATACAGGGCGCTGCGGTCATGCAGATCGCATGAGCGGTCGCGCTGCGGGATACGCTCAATGAGAGTTAGCAGACGAGAGTTCCTGCGGCTCGCGGGCGGCGCTGGTGCGGCAGCGGGGCTGGGCTCGCTCGCTGGGCTTACGGGGTGCGAATCGAGCCGGATGCGAGACCTTCGGCAGAAGGTCATCATTGTGGGCTTTGACGGGGTCTCTCCGTATCTTCTTGAGCCGTGGGCGGAGCAAGGGTTGCTCCCGAACGTTCGGAAGTTGATGCGCCTCGGTGGTTACCGGCGTCTGGGCACAACCAATCCGCCCGAATCGCCCGTTGCATGGGCTTCCTTTGATACAGGGTGCAACCCTGGGAAGCACGGGATATTCGATTTTTTAAGACGCGACCCGAAGACCTACGTCCCCAGCATCGCTATCGCCCAGCCCAAGCGGCCTAGATTCCTGTTTGGGCTGGTCCCGATCAGCCCCCCGGGAGCCATCTGCGGCCGGCAGGGCAAAACGTTTTGGAAGATAGCCAGCGAGCACGGAATCCGCACAACAGTGCTGCTTGCGCCAGTCAGCTTCGAGCCGGAGACACTAGAAGGCGGCCACATCCTCTCAGGGCTGGGCGTCCCGGACCTCAGGGGCACTCAAGGAACCTATCACTACTTCTCGACGCGGCTTTCTGACGTTGAGGCTGGCGATACTGAGATGGGTGGCAAGCTTGTCAGGCTCGAGTTTCATGGCAACGTCGCTCGGGCGCAGGTTCAAGGGCCCTGGAACCCCGTTCTGCTCCAAGAAAAAGAGCAGCTGACTCGCAACCTCGCCAGGCTAGATGACAGGATCACGTCCTCTGCCGCGAGCGCCAGGCGACTCGCCTCGCTCAACGAGGAAAGGGCAGAACTTGTGCGTAGGAAAGCGGAACTTGAGAGCCGCAGGCCAGTTCTCGTCTCGCCGATCGCCTTCCGGCGAACAGGTGCCAGCGAGATAGTCGTCGAGGTTTCAGACCGCCGCATCGCGCTCAAACCGGGCCAGTGGTCTGCTTTCGTGCCGATCGAGTTCGACGTAACCCCAATCGTCTCTGCGAACGGTATCGCCCGCTTCTACCTCGAGTCTGTCTCGCCGCAGGTGAGCGTTTACATGACGCCGATCAACATCGATCCCACCGACCCCGTCCTCCCTATCTCCCATCCAAACCGATTCTCGCGGGAGATCGCCGAGCGCATCGGCCTGTTCAAGACCCAGGGCTGGGCAATCGACACGATGGCGCTCAACGAGGGTAAGCTCTCGGACGAGACTTTCTTGCAGGACGCGGTGAGCACATTCGAGGCAAGGAAGCGCATGCTTCATTACGCTCTGAACGACATCCCATTCAACCTATTATTCATGCTGTTCTCAGGCACCGACCGCATCCAGCATGCCTTCTTTCGGCTGCTGGATAAGGGACATCCGCTGTTCGACGCAGCGCTTGCTTCGCGGCTTCATAACCCCATTCTCGATTCTTACAGGCGGATGGACGCCGTCATCGGTGAGTTGCTGGCAAAGATCGGCCCCGACACAACCCTCTTGGTGCTCTCCGACCACGCCTTCCATTCCTTCAGGCGCGGCGTCAACCTCAATACCTGGCTCGTCCGCAACGGCTACATGCGGTTTTCGGGAGCGAGCAAGAGCGATTACAACCTAGAAGGACTCTTCGGCCGCGGCGATTTCTGGCCGAACGTCGATTTCGAGAGGACCAGGGCCTACTCGCTTGGCCTGGGGCAGATTTACATCAACCTAAAAGGTCGCGAGGCCTTTGGGACGGTATCCAAGGGGCCTGAGTATCGCTCGCTCAAGAAGGAGATCATCGCCAGATTGTCCGGACTCATGGACCCCAAGACCGGCGACGTCGCAATTAGAACGGTCTATGACCGCGACGACATCTACTTCGGGCCCGCGTTTAATGACGCTCCAGACCTCCAGGTCGCGATGGCAAGCAAGTATCGGGTCTCGTGGCAGAGCACGCTGGGAGGCATCTCGAAAGACGTCTTCGTAGATAATAACCGCAAGTGGTCAGGAGACCACTGTTCGCTCGATGTCGCGATCAGCCCGGGCATCCTTCTCTGCAACCGACGGATCGTGACGAGGCGGCCTACAATCCTAGACCTAGCTCCCACGGCGCTGTCGATTCTCGGCATCGCTCCGCCGGCTTACATGGATGGGAAGAGCATCTCTCTGGGCAGCTAGCAACCATCAGAACTGCCCGACTGCTGGGGCTGTCGCATTCTCCGCGGCCGAGACCACGCATAAGAGGCTAATCCGATCGGGTAATAATTCCGATAATTCTTGTGGTGCTGAAGATTCCTGAACAGGCAGACCTGCGCCCGAAGCAGGATATATCAAGTGTCAGGTTTGCCGAGGGAGCATGGCTATTGCCGTTTTGATGGCTTATCTCAGGCCCAGTCTTGGGGCAAGGAGAAGTTTTGCCTGAACAGAGCGAGGCTCGTCCATTATCGGTCTGTGTCCTCGACAGCAACCCGCAGAGCGCGGCTGTTTATTCGGAGGTTTTCGCCTCGAGCCGGGCTCGGCTGATGGTCTTCTCAGAGCTGAGGGATGCCCTCGAACACATTCAAGAGAAAAAGATTGACCTCCTCATAGGGGCAATGCGACTCTCGGATGAGTTCTTGCTCGAGTTCATCGAGGGCGTGAGACAGCTGCAGCCTGACGCTGCGCTGCTTATCATGCATTCGGAGCTTGGGGCGGAGGACATCGCGGTCCTGAACAGATGCGGCGTGCTCGCTGTCTCTCCTAAGGAGACAAGCCCACTCGCCTATAGGGAGGCGATAGGCGCCTCGATCAGGAGCGTCTCCCGGATTGGGGGCACGAGGCGGCGTTCCGAGGGGAGCTCTGCGGTCACGGATTCGCTTTTCAGTGGCGCGCTCGACCTCGAGCCTACCGATATCGTCGATCATATAGGCAGATTAAAGCGGTTGCCGGATGTGTTTGATGAGGCTGTGGTGCGGGATGCCAAGCGTATCACAAATGCTGTGGCCAACGTAGATTCGAGCACGCGTCTGAGTTTTTTTGAGGGAGAGGTCCAGGCGATTGGGAAATCTCGGGCGGCGGCGGCGCTTCTGTATCTCTGTGAGACAGACAAATCGCCTGAGCGAGCTTGGCTTCTAGTGAGGTTTCTCTCATTTATTCCCTCGTACACAACTAAACTCGCGCTTGACCGACTGGCGAAGGGACATCCCAACTCAACAGTCAGGACGCTGGCCAGGAAAAGCTGTAAAACACTGCTTCGGGAATACCCGATAATCTTTCACACAGAGCGGCTGCTCTCCGGCAAAACACCCCCTTCGGTCGCACGCAAGGCTGCCGCGGCGATCGCTATATGCGACAGCGAACTCGCAGTAGCTGTGCTGACCAGTGCCCTTGCGCTCAACCGGCCCGTGGTTCAAGACGCCGTGATCAGGGGTCTTGGTATGATAGGGACCGAGAGCGCCTTGAAGGTCATTTTCAGGAGGCTCAGGATATTCAAGCTGGTTCGCGAGACGGCCTTTTTCAAGGACCCCTACAACCCCAGGGAACATCTCTCGTATCTCGAGGCGCTGGCCGCGACACTCAAGTCCGCTAGTGCAGAGCATCCTGAGGCAGCTCGGGAAGCCGCCCGCGATCTCCGCTCCACGGACAAACAGACAAGGCTCAAAGCAATAGAGATCGTGGGCCTTTCACGAACACCTAACTGCTGTGAACTTCTCGCCAAAAGCATCGAGTCAAGCGACTGGCGAGTGCGCCTGGCGGCGCTTCAGGCGGTCGCCAATTCACCCGATCCCCACGCCCTCGATGTGATCCGTGGTTTCATTAACGACCCTAACCACACGGTCAGCAACTCTGCGATGGAAGCCCTGGAGCGACTGAAAATGAAGGAACAGATCAGAATCGCTCTTGGGGACCAAAAGGACCGGATCAGAAGCTCAGCAGCGGCCGCTCTCGGCCGGCTGGCAGACAAAGACTCCGTCGCTGAGCTCGTTCCTCTGGTTTTCGACGATGACCCGGACGTTGCACATGAGGCGCTCAAAAGTCTGGGAAGGATTGCTGACCCCACCTGCATTCCAGCCATCCAAAAGTTCTTTTTGAGATGCGAAACGCCGGAACTCATCGCCGACGCGGCGTATTGCCTGGGTAAGATCGCGACCGATGCCTCACTTGAGGCACTCATCGGCCAGGCGGAGCAATTGATGCGTTCGGATGATTTCAGGCTACCGCTGCTGATCCGCGCAATCGGCTCTATTATCAACTCTCGGGCTTGGCAGCGCAATGACGCACTCGTCGCAAGAGCCCTTCACATCTTCCAGCAGGCCGGCATCTCGGGAGGCGACGCATCGCGGCTCGAGATAGCTGGCGTCCTACTGCACATAAGCGGGTTGAACCTCAAATCATACTCCACAATGCTGGCACTGCTTGAGAAGTTCGCCATGATGCGGTCTGCGTCAAGTCCGAAGCAGCTCAGAATGGTCTCGATCTCTCGCAAGGCAATCAGACGAATCTACAAGAAAATACTAAGGCTACGGGAAGTCCAGAAGACCTTTGACAAGGTCCAACAAGTGCTCGAATCGCTGCCAGCAAGACCTGAAGGAGAGAAACACCGGTCGTTCGCGGTGCTTGGTAGTTTGCTGTTATTCTTGCCACGCTCCGAGCGGGACACAAACACCGTGGCGAATCGTGCGGTTGATGAGCTAGTCAGGACACTCAGCAATCCGAACACAGTTTGGAGAGACCGCGACGCAGCCATAAGAGCCCTGAGTGCCATCGGCGAGCGACGCGCTCTCCTCGCCCTTCGAGAGATTGAGAAGACCGGCCCGCCGCTTCAGAAAGAGCTCGCCAAGCAGGCGATCCGCTCAATAATTAGGAAGAACCTCCTGGTGCACGCGCTACGCAGGACGTCTTTAAGTCTCATCCCACAACGAACGAAAGTGAGATCTCAGACGTCAACCCAAGCACACAACAGTCCCGCACCGGCTGCTGTCTCGCCCGTTGCTAGGCGAGCGCCGGCGGCACATTCCTCCGTCGCCTGAAGAGGCCCACTCGACGCTACCTCCAGTGGCAGTGCCACAAAACTACCGTTCGGAAGCGTCCCCTCATCATCAGCCCGAAACGCAACATGTCCCCCGCCTACTTGGCTGCGAGCGCCCGCACCACGAGCCGTTCCATCGCGTTGACCATCTCCTCCCATGACTTGCCTTTGGCCGCATCTTTGAGCCGGGCTCTAGCCTCGGAGCCAAGTCTCAAACATCGGCTCACTGCGTCATCAAACGACGATGGACTCTCGAAAAACTCAACGAGCTCGGAGTAGTCTGCGACCACGTCAGGCACCCTGGACGAGACGACCGGAAGCCCAGCGCTCATATACTCCAGCGTCTTCGTCGGACTGATCTTCAGCGTCAACTCCGTCAGCGCAAACGGCATCATAGCCACGTCAAAAGCCTTCATAAAACTAGCAAGCTCCGCGTATGGTTTGGCCCCGAGATAGAAGACGTTCGGCATCTCGAAAAGCCTCTTCGGGTTGACCTTCAGAAGAGGCCCTATCAGCACAAATGACCAGCCCGAATGCTTCTTTGCACTTGCCTCGAGCAGCGAATAATCGAGCCGCTCGTCAACTGCCCCCACGTAGCCAATGATGGGCCGAGGCACCTGCCTCATCTCATCGGCAAGCTCCGTGTCCGGCGACGAAGCCCGTGCGAAGTGATCGAACTCCACGCCGCAGGGGAAGAGATGGGTATTGCGGTTCAGTTTCCTCTTGGCCTCAAATAGGGAACGCCCGCCGGCAAAGACAATGTCAGCTCGCTCAATCAAGCGCCGCTCAAGCTCCCTCGTCTCGGGTTCCGAATGCAGGAAGGCTCGGAACTCGTCCATACAGTCATAGACAACAAGGTCAGCGTCAAGTAGGTCAATTATCCGATAATCCTTGGGGTGATACAGCCACAGCACGAGCGGTCTTGCGGACTTCCTCTTGATGAGCGAGGCGGCCTTGCGCGTGTAAAGCCGCCGATTAACGTCCCTGAACACACGCCACTTGCCGGTCATAGGCATGAATGGAAGGTAGCTGACGTTGACGTTCGCATCGGGCGAGAACCTGTAGCAAAACGTGCTCTCTCTGGGAAGAGACCAGAACAGCCTCGTGGGCACCTGACAGAAAAACTCTATCGGATGGCGCCTCGCCAGCCTGCTCATCACCTGCTGCGGTCTCTGGAACAGGTTCTTGTCCCAGGTCAGATGAGACAGGCATGCGACCGAGAACTGTTTGGGGCTATCGCCCTGGTCCTCTGCCCGTGCTGCGGGATCAGCCATCGGACTTCTGCGACTTCGAGACCGTCTCAGCCGTCATGTCGGCGTGCATCACGCAGCCTACGCCCGAACGCGAAAACGCGACGGCCGGCCAGGACGCACCTCTCAAAAAGCTCGCTTCTTCCGCAGTGCATGATATGCCTCGTTGATCGCCTGGAACCGCTGGTTGGCAAGCTGAATGAACTCCTTGCCGAGGTGCGAAACGCGGTCTGGGTGGTATTTCCCCGCCTGCTCGTGATAGGCCTTCTTGATCTCCTCATCAGTCGCGCCTTCGGACAGACCGAGCACCTGATAGTAACGGTCCTCGTCGGAGACGAACTCGGACGCTATCGACCGCTTCTCGCTCTCTGAGATGTTGAGATGCTGCGCTATCGTGTCGATGACGCGCTTCTCCTCGGGATGGAACTCGCGGTCAGACATCGCAATCATATAGAGCGTCCTGAGCAGTAGCAGACGGTCCTGTGGTTTGGCGATACGGCTGAACTCACTGCACACGGCGGCCAGGTCCGGCTTCTGCCGAGCAACCTCCTTCACGATGCGCTTTATGAGGTCCAGATCGCCGCCTGCAAAGCCGTTGCGCTTGAAGAAGGAGAGGATCGAGCGCTCCTCCTCAGGCCTGAACACGCCGTCTGCCATCGCGACCGAGACCAGCAGCGTGGCAAGATTGCTCACGAAGATAAGCTGCCTGTCGTCATTTGAGAGGTCGCGGACGCGATCGTATGTCTGCCTCGGCCTGGCCCGCTGTTGAGAGAACGGTCTTTCAACACGACTCTGACCAGGCCCGCCGGGGCCATAGCGCCCAGCTGCCTTTCGATCGGCATCTTTATCAAAGCCATGGCCTATCAAGCCACCTACGATCGCCCCAAGCGGACCCATCAGGAACCAGCCGAGGCCCGCCCCTATCGCCTTCCCTTTCCATGTCGCCATCTTATTTCTACCTCAATCCCATTTCCACAAGTGCTCCTCATTCTCATTCTGCGTCCGTGCCATCGTAAGATCAACATCAGGCCGCCGCCTTTCGTTTCTTGACAGCAGGGCATAGATTCACATCACGAGAATGAAACTTGTAGCTTGGAGCAACAAATGGAACAAGCGACACCAAACAAAGCTCATCCGGTAGGGCCTCGCTGGCGCCGACTGCGCCGCGAGCTGCTCATAATACTCTTCCTGACAGCCTTTGCGATAGCCATCACTTGGCCTCTCGTCACTAGGATGACGACCGAGATCGTTGGCGGGACAGGTGATTCACATCTCTTCTACTGGAATTACTGGTGGTTCAATCATGCGCTGTTCGAGCTGAGGCAGAGCCCGTTCTTCTGCCCGCTCCAGCTTTACCCATACGGGGCAGACCTCGCCTTCCATACGTTGTGCCCATTCAACTGCCTTCTGGCACTGCCCTTTCAGAAGCTCTTTGGCATCCCATTTGCATACAACCTGGTCATTCTGTTCTCGCTCGTTGCCGCGGCCTATACTGCGCACAGACTGGCCTTTGATCTCACGGGTGACCGAGTTGCCAGCGTCGCTGCCGGGATCATGTTTGGCTTCTCGCCCTATATGCTGATGCGCGCAACGGGGCACATGAACCTGATCGGGGCGTGGCCTCTGCCGCTTGTAGCCTTGTTTGCGATGCGTGCCTTCAAGAGCGGGAACTATCGTTCAGCTTTTCTTGCGGGAGTCTTTACCGGTCTGCAGCTATGGATTTCGATGTATTACACGCTATTTGCGGGGATCCTGTTTGTGCTTCTGTGGATCAGTGTACTCCTCTCTGGTCGTTCAAACAGAAGAAGGCTCTACCTTTGTCCCGCCTTCGCCGGCGTCGGAGCCGTCACCGTTGCGTCACCGATTTTAGTCGTGATGCTCCGCTCTATGACAAGATCAGGGGCCTTTCTTTCGCCCGCGAGGGGAGCGAGCTTCGGAGAAGGTGTGGACCTGTTGGGGTTCTTCGTTCCGAGCGAGATCAATGTGCTTTTCGGGAAATGGACATATCCTATCTACGCACGCCTCTATGGGGGCCACATAGAGGCGCTGGCTTTTGGGGGATTCCTATGTCTGATCTCTTCAATCATCGCCGTCCGGTTAGTATGGGATAAGCGCACGCGTGTGTTTGCAGCATTAGCGTTGTTGTTTGCAGTTGTTGCCCTGGGGGACAGACTTCACGTCTGCGACATCGATAGTGTCATGATACTGGGAAAGAGGTTGATTGTGCCTTTGCCCGCCATGGTCCTGAAATTCGTCCCGATACTAAACATGATCAGGGTCTCCTCTCGGTTCGTGATCATCTTCCAGCTAGCGCTAATCTGCCTCGCGGCTCAGGGCCTCGCGTATCTTCGAAGGAGAGTGCCCGGTAGTCGCCGAACTTTCGCAACTGCCCTCGTTTTTGCATTCTTGCTTCTGGACCTTTCGTGTGTCCCGTATTTTAGTCAGTCGCTTCGGCAGGACAAGCTGAATCGTGTCTTGAAGCAGGTCCCGGGCAAGTTCTCGGTTATGCACCTCCCTTTCTGGGCTGGCAGCGCTGTGGGGTGGATCGGCCTTCCTTGCGGTGACACGATTTCATGGAGTGCAGCACAAATGGTCCACCATAAGCCGATCTTGAGGACGCTAGCGTCAAGAGTGGATCCAAGAGTTCTTGAACTGTTGCAGGCCAGTCCATTGATCAATGCGATCGTTCTGGCCCAAAGTGGGGAGCTCACCGAAGATGCGCTTGAAGAACTGACACCCGAGATTATCACCAAGGAATTACAGCACTTCAAACTGAAGTTACTGGTTGCGCATCGCTGGGCCCTGGATCCGAGCACAGTCGGGCAATTAGCGTATCTATTTCGTCACATGGGGTTCAAGCTTCTTTATCGGAATGATGAGGTAGCCGTCATAGAGACGCCGCTTGGCCCGTCGCTTGAGGAGTTCGTCCCGAAGCCCAGGGAAGCTACTAGGGAATAGACCCGAAACGCTCAACGCAGATACCGGGTCTTTATCCGGAGCGGGCCGGCGCCCGCTATGGATAAGGACTTGCGCCGTTTCCCTTGAACGCGAAGCCCCAAATATCGAGCTGTGAGCCCTGGAGCTCTAATGAACGGACGCCAGACTTTATCAGAATCGCCCTCGTCTCGACCTGCGGGAAAGAAAACTCATACAGTCCTTTAACTCCGGAACCCAGAAGTGCCTTCCGATAACTTCGAAGCAGCGGCTCCTCCGAAAAGGGCTGCTTGTAGAAGTCCCCGGACGGGCCCTCGATGTAAATGCCTACTGAGTGTGCCGGACGCGGGACCCGCTTGTGAAAGTCTGCGAGTATCCCGTTAAGGACCGTCGGTCTATCGAACGTGATAATGACCTCAAAACGATCTGAGGGGATGACAGAGGCGGTAAAAGACGTATCCGGCGTCGGGAACATTTTGGGCAAGGCAAGCGCCGGATCGCCTCCCGAGCATTCAAACACTAGCTCGCGCTGCGAGAGGAGGGGGCCGATCGGCAGGCCCAGTGCGCCTCTGTTGGTCTGGAACACAAAGCAATCATCAAAACGTTCGACCAGCTTGAAGTACTCGAGCCCTCCGTTCTCTATATTCCTCTTAACATCGGAGAGCCGGTGAAAAGGCGACAGGGGGTCTTGATCCAGTTGATCAACGTGGCAGAACAGGAAATCCACGCCCATCTCGTCCAATAGGGCAGCTGTATCCCTCGAGGGTACTTGTTTTGTGAGCGCTTCCCTGGCCACATTATAATACGGAGGGTCCCACCCGCTTCCGTTAATGATGGCTTTCCCGTGGAAAAGCGCGTAATACATATAAGGGAAGTCCTGCCAGGGGCCAATCGGGACCTCGGCGATGAGCGCTTGGCGAGGCAGGCTCGCCAACCACTTATATTCTTGCGGCATCTCCGACCTTTCCGGAACTCTAAAGCACCAGGGAAGCGGGACCATCGTCGAAATAGAGGCGCAGATTCCCGCGACAAGCGCTATAGTGAAAGTGGTGTGGCCCCTCGCGCCGAACCTTCGCCGGACGACGTCTTCGATCCGCTTCGACGCGAAACCTGCGAGCACTGAAAGACCGAATACTGCCAGCGCCCCGAACCTCCCGATGTCTCGCATCGCGGCAAAAGGTTGAATGAGCTTACCCAGGAAGAAGAACGGTCCAGTGCCGTACGAATATCCCCCGACACACATCTTGGGGCCAAAAGAGAGGACGAGGCCGACGAGAGTCAAGATGAAATAGACCGCCTCAAGATCGCCGAACCGTCGCATAAAGCGTCCAGATTTTAGTTTCCTAATGATAACAGATGTCGCACCGGATAAGAGCGCGACATAAAGAGGGTACGAAAGGGGGATGAAGCCTAGATTGACCCCTCTCACGTTCAGGTTCACGAGCCTAAAGAGGATGACGACGGCAATCGCGCCGATACATACCTTGGTGACGGTTGTGAGGATCGACAGGGCGCGTGATTCCCCTCTCTCGCTTGCAGGGGATGAGGAACGTTTGCGCAGTAACAGAAACCCGTATGGCACCAGAAACATTAGGGGGATGCCGATAAACAGCATTCTATCGCTTAGGAGATACTCCAGAAGATCGGCCCCCGGGCCGCCCCATCGACCCTTCTCAAGGAGGGGAGACATCTTCAGGTAAGCTATGCTCGGCGGCGCCACGACCGCTCCAGATACGGCGCCAAACACCGCAAGCGGGAAGATCACGGTCCGCATAAGAAGACGACTCGGCTTGTGGCGCTTCGTTGCGACGGCCGATGAAGGAGATTCTCGATCTCCCACATAATGGTCAAGTCCGGCGCAGAACAGAACAATCCCGACCGCAAACGAGAAGATGAGCCCCAGATAGATGCAGCTTAAAGCCTGTACTGCGAAAAACGCTGCCGCGATGACGATCGATCTCAGACGCCGGTCCTCCCAATACTTATGTAGGTAAATGAGCGAAACGAGCACCCATTGATTGGTGAGAACCTGGAGATGAGCCGGATGGTAGAGCCTCCAGTGCCAGAATGTGAACAGAAGCCCTGATGCGATCCCGGCCACTCCGGAGCCCGTAAGCCTCCTGACCAGTATGAATGTGAAAAGCGCGGTCAGGAAGTAGTTAAGAATGAACGCAAAGTTGTACGCTGCGACTGGATTCCCTGTGATGGCGGCCACTGGCCAGGTGATTATTGCTGTGGGCAGCATCACCTCCGAATAGACCAAGACGTTCTTGGAGGGATAGTAGTAATTCCCCTCATAGAGGTCGAGTATCTCGCCCTTGGCAAGGTGCTGTTGGACTCGCCAGAGAGTGGAGATGTTCAGAAGCGGGTCCCCAGGATCGCTCACCGCGTGCGCCGGATCAAATGAATAGGGATACAGGAACACAAACGTGCAGACCAGAAACAGGCAGCACGCAAACCAGAACCAATAGTCTTTGAGCGCTCTTGTCATGATGTATCGGTACACTAATGCGAACGCTCACAGAATCAAGCACTCCGGCCAGGCGCTTCTGGTCGAGGTCAAGCCGCGAAAGCGCGTACACAAGTTGGGGACATGATTGAGGCGCTGAAGTGCGCGTTGCCCGGCCCCCATAAAACGAGAATCTCGGCCAACAAAACGGGGATTCCTCGGTCATTTCACGGACTTTGGTGAGTAGGTTTCAGGGCGAACGATCAACAAGTAACGAGCGAGGGTTGAATGACTTCTAGCGAGCACGAGGAGGCAGGACGCGAGCATCAAAGCGGCTTGATGGCCAAATGGCAGACGCTGTTGAGGGTGGTTGAGCGGCGGTTCAAGACGGCGGTAGCAAAAGAGGAGAAGAACGGACGGCTGAGGCCCGAGACCGAGAAGACGGTAGCGACTTACATCAAGACGCTTCAGGCTTTTGCAAAAGAGGTCAAGCAGATCGAGCAGAACGGCCACGGACAAAACAGCGCTGCGAAGGAGGTCGCCGAGGACCTCTGGGCGCTCTCGCTGTCGAGGCGCGACAAGAGCGCGATCGCGTCAATTCTGAAGGAACTGAACCTTCCCGTAGGCAAACGACCCGGCACAAGAGGTAGCAAATCACGTGAGCAAGGCGAGACAGAGCAGAAGATACCGGAAAGAGGAGAGCATCAAACAGAGCTTTCGTTCGATGAACCCGCTGACGAGGGTGAGGATGGCGATGGCGCTTTGGGGACTCATCGAGGGGTCCGAGGCTGAGTTCATGGACATCCAGCGGAGCATATTTTGGGACCCGGTCTATCAGCGACCTCCCTGCGGCATGGAGGAGTTTCTGCTCTCAAAAGACTACTTGGGCCTCACTGACGACGCTGGCAAGCCATACGTTCACCGGCGGCTGATGCAGCTACTGATTCTTGCGGACGACGATGCGATCAGGGAGATATATCTCTGCCTGGGGAAGGATTCGGGCAAATCGTTCTTTGCGGCATGTATGGCCTGCCGAATGGTCTATACGCTCTCGTGCCTCATGCCGTCGCCGCAGCACGCCCTGCCCAACATCGCGCCCGGCTCCGGTATTCAGATCATAAACCTTGCCACTGATAGCCAGCAGGCCAAACGCTCCGTCTTCAAGGAGCTCGAGATCAAGATAGCTGGCAAGGCCGGCAAGAATCCCTCGCGCTGGTTCGAGCGATTCGGCTTTGAGAAGCTAGCCGACAGATTCGTGTTTCCAAACAACATCGAGATTCTCTGCGGCCACTCGCGGGCCGAGGCGTGGCTCGGCGCCAACACGATCTTGGGCATCATTGACGAGGCCTCGTATTTCACCGAGGCGAAGGGATTGAGTTCGCTTTCTGACAGCGGCTACCCGACCAGCCTTGCCGAGAAGAACTACAACGCGTTCTATGGCAGCTGTAGGACCAGATTCCCCAACCATTACAAGATCATCCTGATCTCCTCCCCGAAGCACCAGGGCGATTTCCTGTTCCGTAAGATCGAGCGCATCAAGCAGGCGGGCAGCTTGATAGAAGTCGATTCGGTTCCGTTAGCGGTGCCTTGCCGTGCGCAGAAGGTGGCCGAGGCCAGCGCGATCAGGAGGGCCGGGCTTTCAGAGCTCGACATAGGCATCTGTGCGTGCACCGATGGCTCGCGGCTCGCGGTTCAGGCCCCATCGTGGGAGCTGAAGGACGACGAGACGATTCTCGACTACGAGGATGACTTCAAGAACAACCCAATAATGGCGGCGAGAGACTTCGGAGCGCAGCCCTACCTCGCCGAGGCGCCGTTCTTCGATTTTGAGCGCATCGCACGCTGCATTGCCCGCGATCGAAAGCCGCCACTGCCGTTCTTGAGCCCTCCCGGCGAGCCTGAGATGGACATTCCTGAATCAGTGCTGATGCAGAAACGGCGGCTCTCTGCCGAGTTCTCCGGCCATCCCGAGCGGGACTACTTCGCACACATCGACTTCGCAACCGGTGGCAAATCTGGCAAGGGCGACGCCTGCGGGTTCGCACTGGGGCACCTGGAACAAGCAGTCGGGCAAGGCGGACACGTTTTCTATCGTGTTTTTTTCGACCTTGTTACGAGATTTCAATACGTGGACAAAAGGCCGGTCGATGCCGAGGACCTGTGCGATTTCGTGCAGTTTCTGAAAGTTGGCCGAGGTGAGTTCAGGCCGGCGAGGCGCCTCGAGCCGTGGGAGACGCACGACGGCGCGGGGTTCTCTCGGCTTTCAGTGAGCATCGATGGCTTCAACCGGGAGCTGTTGTCGCAGCTACTCACGAAGCGTGGCGTGCAAGTTGACTACTTCTCTCCGGATAAGAGCAAGGAGTGCTGGCAGCTGGTCGAGTTTGCTCTGTATAAGGGCTGGGTGTCGCTGTATCCGCATCCGATTCTCGAGGCGGAGATCAAATCGCTCCAGGTAACGGACAGCGGCATCCCTGACCACCCTCCGACCAGCTCGAAGGACATGCTGGACGCCGTCATCTCGGTGCTCTACCGGGCGTTGACGACGGAGCGGGCTGCTCTTCCGGAGCACAGATATGCGGGCGTGAAAGGATAACTGGATATAATGATTAAAACGACGAAAGGAGGCGTAGGACGGTCTTTCCAGGCTGTCCGATAGAACAAATGGACAGAAAGACAAGGAGAAAAGTGCGTCTGATGAGACTCTGCCACAAATATGGTTACGACGAGATGGCGTTGATTCTAAAGAGGCGGATCGAGAGGGCTAGACAGGCTCAATTGGCCCAGGGCACGCCGATTCTTCAGAACCTTAGAGGTGTAGGACAGGCGAGCGTAGAACAGGCGGGTGTAGGACGGGCTTTCTAGCCTGTCTGACAAAACAGGAGGATGTGCCGAGATGACGATATGCAGCGAGTGTGAAAAGCGCGAGACATGCACCGAGTTGTGCGATAGGGCCAGGAAACTGTGCTACGGCGGTGGCAAGAGTCGGAAGCGCCGGACGTATCCCATGGATTATCACGGG
>CAZKNE010000006.1:15005-19688 GCA_964554005.1 uncultured bacterium
CCAGATCGACGGTGGAGATGAACCGCTTTCAGATCGACGCAATTCAGGCCATAAGCTATAAACCGACTGACCGGACCGATCTGCGCATGCTGTTGGAGCAGACCTTGGCGTTGTTGTCCACGGGACAGCGTTTCGTCTTCGTCAAGAAGATGGAAGGCTACACCAACCGGGAGATCGCGGAGCTTGCGGGTCTGACCGAGAAGGCAATCGAGCAGAGGCACACCCGCGCCCGCAAGCGCCTCAAGCGTCTCCTGGCCCGGATGAACGGCGATTTTATGTAGGCTCGCAATCAACATAGTCAAACCTCCCAGCTATAAGGCATGAGGGATCACTTGCCATTGGCCTTGACAGATGTGGCGAATCTTCGGCATGCTTGATTGGGAAAGGAAAGCAGGACGGAGGACACCATGACTGCCGAAATCGTCATAATGAACAAAGAGGCCGTGGCCGTGGCTGCAGACAGCGCGGTCACAATAACCCTACAAAAAGGTGACGAGGAAGAGAAAAAACAAAAGATATTCGTCTCCTCAAACAAGCTCTTCGCCTTGTCCAAGTACCAGCCAGTTTGTGTCATGGTTTATGGCAGTGCGAGCTTCATGGGCATCCCGTGGGAAACAGTAGTCAAGCTTTACAGAAAGAAATTGCAGAAGAGAAGTTATGGTGCCTTGCGTGACTATGCGGAGAGCTTACTGGCGTTTTTGGAATCAGAAGGCGAGCTATTCTCAACCTCTACACAGCTGCACTTCTTCGAGGCCAACGTGCGAGGCTATTTCTCGTTGATCAGGAGAAAGATCGAGAAGAAGATCAAGCAACTCATTAGCGAGAAAGACGGGATTACAGAAAAAGAGGTCGGGCAATCGGTTTCTCGTATCATACAAAACCAGCACGATCTTTGGGAGAAATCTGAACCGGCATCGGGTCATGTTGAGCATAGTATCAAAGAGTTGGGAAGCAAATACCAAGAAATCATCAGGAAGGCCAAGAGAGAGGTTTTTGACCTCTTGCCCATGTCTCGGACTACCTCCAATCAGTTGACAAGAATCGCACTGCACCTTTTCGTTAAGTTTCCTGGGAGAATGACAAAGCCCGGTGCTTCGGGCCTAGTAATAGCGGGTTTCGGGCAGGACGATCTGTTCCCATCTCTGTATTCTTTTTACGTTCATGGCGTTATGAACAATAGATTAAGATACAAAGATGACGAGAAGGTCGAAATCGGCGCTAAGGTAACGGCGGCGGTCCACCCATTCGCTCAGAGCGAGATGGTCCAGGCATTCCTCTGGGGCGTCGATCCAGACTACCAACGTGCCATTGAGGAGGATCTGACTAACATATTCAACGAATATCCGGACGTTATACTTGGGAGTGTTCAGAGGCTAACGGATGATGAAAGAAGTGGACTGAGGGGAAAGCTAAGAGAACTGGCCGGTCAGGAGCTGAAGAGGCATCGCAAGAAGCTCTGGAAATACCGATGGGAGCACTATGTAGATCCGGTCATGAGCGTAGTTGATAGTCTCCCAAAACAAGAACTAGCTGCTATGGCCGAATCTCTTGTAAACCTGACTTCGTTCAAAAGAAGAGTGTCAGTTGAGGCCGAGACGGTTGCCGAACCTATCGACGTGGCAGTCATCTCTAAGGGTGATGGGTTCATTTGGATAAAGAGGAAGCACTACTTTCAGCGGGAACTCAATCCGCAGTTCTTTGCGAATTACTACAGAGAGGACGAAGATGAGCAGAAAAAAGACTGAGTCAAAAAAGCCGATCCGCACGATTCAGGAATTCAGAAAGAGGTATCTACCGAAATCGTATTTGGCAGAACTCGCGAGGCAGGAAAAAGAGAGTAATGACCCTGCTGGGACCGGTTTGATCCCGGATCTTCTGGAGAATCTTCGACGAGATCTCGCTGCACAGAAGAAACGGCGCAAGCGTCCCGCGTGATGTAACGTTACGAGCACTCTGCCAGTTGGCACTTGTGCCCACCTGGTTCTCTTCGCCTCCATCATTATGGTCTGCCGAAGAGTGCAGCGACACTTGCTGCACAAGATGCCCTTTAGTATCCTCGTGACATGCAACGATCGAGCTCGACTGACGACAGAAGCAGCACCGCCAAGAGCACTTGGGTTCTAGTAGCCATCATCGGCTTCGCGGCCGGGATACTCCTCGCAGGCATCCGCAAGGACCTGCCAAGTATCAGCGAGGTTGACGAGAAGATCTTCGTCAGCCCGGCCCTGAGAATCGCCGCCACTGGAGACCTGAACCCGCATTGGTTCGGCAATCCCGGCTCCACAATGATCTATCCTCTCGCTCTTCTTTTCAATGTCTGGAACTGCGTCGAGCACCGAGGCAAGTGCCTGCGCCCTGACCAGCAAATAATGAGATCAGCAAAGGAGAACTCATCCGAGTTCTTCATGCTGGCCCGCCTGCTCACCGTGTTATATGCCCTCGCCAGCATACCGTTTATCTTCCTGATCGGTCGGCGACTATTCGGCGAGAACGCTGCGTTGATGGGTGCCTGGCTTTCGATCCTGTCCCCTCTTATCATCTACTACGCTCAACTGGTCAGGACGGACATGGCCGGCCTTTTCTTCGGGGCTGTGGCTATATGGTTCTATTTGAAGTTCAACGACCGACCTTGCCTCAAGCTGTCCGTGCTGGCCGGCCTCGCGACAGGCCTTGCGATTGCATCGCGCTACTTCATGGCTACGCTCATCCCTCTTCTCGTTGCCTTTGACGTTTTAGCCCTAATTCGCCGCCGCAAGGACAAGCAGCGGCTTCTAGCACTGTGGCGGCCAATCGTGGTGGGACTAGTCGCCCTTAGTCTTGGGTTTGCACTTTCCAGCCCCTATTTCTTCCTGGATTTTGACACGGCAAAGGCAAACCTGCACTCCGAAGACCGCTCCCAGCATTTTGGCGCGGACGGCCTCTCCTATACCGGCAACCTAATTTGGTACATTACTAACGCAATTCCAAGAGCTATCACCTGGCCGGTCGCTCTCCTGGCGGTTGCAGGTATGGTCTTGACGATCATCAGGCGGCGAGCGGAGCAGCTTATCGTGCTCGGTTTCGTCGTGGTGTTTATTCTCTCGGCATCGCTATCCGGCCTTCACTGGGCGAGGTGGATGATACAGATTCTGCCCCTTTTATGCCTTTTTGCTGGCGACGCCATCTATCGAATCGGCCTCGGTCTGTCTGCAATCCTGAATCTTGATCAGAGGCGTAGGACGGTTCTAATGGCTGTTCTGCTTCTCTGCGTATCGGCCATGCCGTTTTACTACGTCTTCTTGTTTACGTTGCGAGAGGCAAGTCCCAGCTCAAGGGTTGAGTCGCGCGAGTGGATGCTGCGGAACCTGCCGCCGGGCAGCAAAGTCGCCAATGAGATGTATTCCGCGGTGCTCGACAATACAGACCTTGTGGTTCAGGATAACTACACACTGGCCGAAGTCCGCAGCCTGAACAACTACTATGATGCCGGCTATCGCTACCTCGTGGTCAGCAGCGCCATATATGGCAGGTACCTCTCGATGCCGAGTCGCTATCCACGTCAGGTAAGGTTCTACAAGGAGCTCTTCCAGAAGGGCCATCTGTTGAAGGAGTTCAGGCCAGGCCCTCTTCGTGGCGGGCCAACGATCCGCATCTACCGACTGGGAGAGCCCTCCATAAGGGAGCGACTGAAACGGCAGAGCAAGGAAGGAGAACAGGAATGACGCCGAGAATCATCGACTTGCTTCTCAATAGCGACGAGCCATCAATCCGCCTCAAGGTCCGAGTCAACGTCCTCGGCGAGGACCCCGATTCCACGAAGATTGCGCGGCTTCGCAACGAGATCAGGAACTCGGCTCGCGTCAAAACGCTGCTGTCGGAGCGGCAGGCCGACGAAACTATCCCACGCCACCCATACAGCAAGTGGTCCGGGGCGCATTGGATACTCGCAACGTTGGCCGACATCGGCTATCCGCCGGACGACCAGTCGCTCCTGCCGATGCGCGACCAGGTCTATGGGTGGCTCTACTCAATCGGTCATAAGAAGAGCATCAAGACCATAGACGGCCGCGTCCGCCGCTGCGCTTCACAGGAAAGCAATTGCGTCTATTCAACGCTGACGCTTGGGATAGCGGACGAACGAACAGACGAGCTGGCCCGGCGCCTCATCGAATGGCAATGGCCTGACGGCGGCTGGAACTGCGACAAGAAGCCTGAGGCGGTCAACTCATCCTATTACGAGAGCATCATCCCGCTCCGCGCACTTGCGCTCTACGCGAAACTCAGGGCAAGCGATGAGGTAAGAGAGGCCGCAAACCGCGCCTCAGAGCTCTTCCTGAAGCGACGCCTGTTCAAGAGACTAAGGGACGGCAAACCGATCGGACCGAGCTATGTGCAGCTCTCTTACCCGCCGTATTGGCATTATGCTGTCCTGATCGGCCTGAAGGTCATGGCGGAGGCGGGCTTCATTCACGATGAGCGTTGCGGCGACGCGCTCGACCTTCTGGAATCCAAGCGCCTGCCAGATGGCGGCTTCCCCACTGAGAAGAGATATTACAGGCCCATCGGTCAGAAGAGAGTGTCCGGTCAGGAGCTCGTGAGTTGGGGCGGCGTCTCAATGAAAGCGCACAACGAATGGGTTACCGCCGACGCCCTTTACGTCCTGAAGGCCGCTGGCCGGCTCCAGCTTTGATCAGCGGGGGCTCA
>CAZKNE010000007.1:0-17963 GCA_964554005.1 uncultured bacterium
AGGGCAGATATGCGTCATACAGGCTGAAGAAGGGCGAGGCACTCTACACGAACGTCGTCGCCCGCTTCACCGGCCGGATCAGCCATGACGACGTGATGGATGCGGTGAAGAGGATCAAGATGCGCAGCGGGATACGTGATGTCAAGAGGATCCCGGAGGGTTTTGAGGTCAAGCTTCCTGTTGATCTATTGCTGCCTCGGTATCTTCTAAAGAGCGATCCGCGGCGTTCGGCGTATGAGGCGAGCTTGAAGCAGCTGTCCCGATATCGGAACGTCTTCTTGTCGCGAGACCTCGAGGGTGTGTATGTGATACTTGATCCGGGCCATGGTGGAAGTGACCCGGGGGCAGTCGGCAGGGGGGGGATGTGCGAGGATGAATATGCTTATGACATTGCTTGTAGGATACGACGGCTCCTGAGGTCGCGGACGAGGGCGAAGGTCTATATGACGACATGGGATAAGAAGTCGGGCTACCGGGTCAGGGACTCAAGGTGGTTGCGGCCAGACAAGAACGAGGTCTTGCTTACCACCCCAAGGTATCATAACCGCGACGCAACGGTGTCAGCAAACTTGCGATGCTTTTTGGTTGCGTCGATCTACAAGAGTCTCCCCCGTTCAGTCAGAAAGGAGAACAGGGTCGTTTTTACGAGCGTGCACGCGGATTCGCTGTATCCAGAGATGAGCGGCGCCACGATCTACATACCCGATGCCCACCTATCACGCAAGTCGCTCGACCGGAGGGGCGGAGTTTACGACCGGACGAAGGAGGTTCGCTCTTGTCGTCCGATCAAGACGACGTATTGGCAGCGGGTCCGTTCGGAGGGCTATTCACGTTATCTCTCGTCTGAGCTCTTGGATGCACTGAAGAGGCGCAATGTGGCCACGCTTCCTTACCATCCTGTGAGAGACCGCATAACACGAGGCAAACGTGAGTATGTTCCGGCGGTCATCTGTCATAATCCTGTGCCGACCAAGCTGTTGTTGGAGGTCGCGAATCTTCAGAACACCAACGATTGTCAACGGCTTATGAATCCGGACTACAGGGAGCGCATCGCGGCTGCGTATGTGGATGCGCTGCGTCGGTATTACGGTCGGAAGTCGCGATAGTTTGGAGATATGTCCCATGAGTTTGGGTGCATCTTTAGGGATTGAGGGGCAGGTCTTGGGCAGTGTGGCACTAATATGCTGAGCCGCTGCGTGATGTTGCGGCAGTTGGGGTCTGCCCCGATAATCAGATTGGTCGTTTCTGAAGTTGATCTCTGAAGTTGGCTGGCACATAGGCAGGGGAGTTCATGTTGAAAGGCGAGTTGTTGCCTCTTTCAGTTAACGGGTGCGAACGAGGGGTGCAGGCTGTAATCCCCGACAGGGGATACCGTGGGTAGCCGTGCGTGCAACGCAACGGGGAGGTTAGAAAGGGGGATTGTGGCGCTATTCGCACCGTCAGGCTACGCCTGCGGCTACCCATGGTCTGCCCTTCGGGCAGGAGCTTCTGCCCTCCATCCGCGAGGCAGCCGCAACGTTCCCCGCTACAATCTGATTTTGGGGTCTGGTCGAGATATTGACAGCGCCACACTAAGGTGATTATATGCTGACAGTGATGTGAGCGGCGATATGAGTTGACATAACATGAACGCCCGAGGGAGGGAAGATGAGATGAAGAGTGAGAATCTAATCTCAATGTCTGAACGCTCAGAGAGTGTTCTGAAGGATGTTTTCAAGGGGGAATCGGCGTATCCGACGTTCAGCAATGAGCTGAATGTGGTGCTGAGCGGGGGCCTGCTTCCGGGCAAGTTATATGCGATTGAGGGGCCGCCGGATGGGACGAAGTCGGGTTTTGCGGTGCTGTTGATGGACAAATTGGCAGCTGAGCATGACCTTCCGGCGCTGTTCATCTCTTCAACCCTCTCAGCGAGGGAGCTCTACATTAGGAGCATATCACGGCTATCTAAGGTGCATTCGGGCGATGTAGAGGGCCGGTCGTGGTTGATGCAGGACTGGCTGGCGGTGCATGGGCGAGACGCGGCCGCGCGGATCAAGGGCCGAATAAAGGACGCGGATGAGGCTTACAGGAAGTTCGCTGACAAGATATTCATGGTTGAGGTTCCGGCGGAAGGGGGAATGCATATCTCCGAGGTCAGGACCAGGCTCGAGCGTGTTCGGCAGCATGTTAAGGAGACGCGTGGCTTATCCGAGCTACCCCCTGTTCTTTTGATTGTTGACACGATTCGAGGGCTGCGCTACAAGCAGGATATTAAGGGTTCTGGGGAGCCGACGCGCGAGGAGATCATCTTGATACTCAAGGACCTCAGGGAGCTTGCGCGCTCTTCAGGATGTCCGATAATAGCACTGGTTGACGGTGCGGCGTTCGGGCGACTGTATATGAAGCTCGGCATACTACCGTCGTCGTTTGGCCATGAGCTCGGGTTCACGGCTTACCACGCTGACACAACGATTCTGATAGAGACAGAAGATACTTTGCTGTCCGATGCCATTCAGGAGCTTTATGACCGTGGCCAAGACAAGAATGCGGCGAAACTCGAGGAGGCGCGCTCGAGGTTCCCGCTCAGCAACCCGAAGATAGGCCCTTATTTCCCAACCTATGCGAGGCTGATCTTGTCAACTCGCGGCACCGGCGCCGTCAGAAACGTTTACTTTATTTATTTGAAAGCTGTGGGTGATTTTCTCGATCTTGCTTTCAAGCGAGAGGCCAAGAAAATTTACGAATAGCCCGCTGCCATGCCAACATGTTCCAATTCAAGAGGTAGCTGAATGATAGTTGTTGTTACGGGCGGTGCCGGGTTTGTTGGGAGTCACATCGCCGAGCACTACGCCAAGTCTGGCCATTCTGTGAGAGTTATCGATAACCTGTCGCGAGCCCGCTTACTTGGCAGAGAGAACGTTACTTTCGATTTCAACTGGCGGTTCTTGTCCGAGATAGACGGCGTGGAGCTGATACGAGGCGATGTGAGGGAGCTCGACACGCTTATCCCGCTCGTGGATGATGCGGACGTTGTTTTTCACACGGCAGCCCAGACAGCGGTTACAACGTCGCTTGTGGACCCCGTTCCGGACTTCAGCACAAACGCCCTCGGAACCTTTAATGTGCTTGAGGCCGCAAGAAGCGCCTCGAGCAGGCCAGCTGTGATCTACTGTTCGACGAACAAGGTCTATGGGGACAACGTGAACCGTATAGGAACGATTGAGAAAGAAGATCGGTATGAGTTTCCCGAGAGCTTTCGGCTGGGTGTTCCTGAGACGTTCTCAACTGACCTCTGTGCGCACACGCCCTACGGCTGCTCAAAGCTAACGGGGGACATGTATATGCAGGATTATGCAGGGACTTTCGGGCTCAGGACCGGGGTTTTCAGGATGTCCTGCATTTACGGGACACGCCAGTTTGGGCTCGAGGACCAGGGCTGGCTCGCTTGGTTTGCCATAGCGACGCTTCTTGGCAAGCCGATCAGGATAGACGGCGACGGCAAGCAGGTTCGGGATGTGCTCTTCGTTACCGATCTTGTAGATGCGTATGACAGGTTCCTAAAGAGCGGACTTGATCACGTTGTGGTCAACGTTGGCGGCGGGCCTGGGAACGCCGTTCCGATCATGCACGTCATCGAGCTTCTCCAGGAGATGACAGGCAAGAAAAGCCCTATCTCCTATGGCGATTGGAGGGCGAGCGATCAGAAGGTCTTTGTGTCGGATATCCGGAAGGCGAAGCAGGTTCTGGACTGGGAGCCGAAGGTGTCGGTCGAACAGGGCCTTGAGAAGATGGTTGAGTGGATACAGGCTCACAAAGATGTTTTTGAGGTGTGAGCGGTTCACGGTAACGACGAGAATCTGTGATGCCCCTCTCGTGTGATAGGTGCGGCGCTGAGATCGAAAGCGAAAGCAGCGCATACAACGTAGAGATTCGGGTTTACGCGGGCGTGCCGAGCTCCTTGCCCTGGATGTCGCCCGAGGAGTGCGAGGCCGAGATAGACTCGCTGGTTGACAGCCTCGAGGGAGTTGATCCAGAGCTGATCGAGCGGGACGTTCATTTAGAGATGTCGTTTGTTCTGTGCAGGCGGTGCAAGGAGGTCTTTGCCGCCGATCCCCTTAACCTGCCTCTCGACTCGAGTGGCGGCGTCATTCCCGACTCGATCTGATGCTATTGGGAACGCTCTTGCAGCTGGCATTGCGTAGGTCCGCGCGGGCGGTTTCTGGGCTTTTCTCCCTATATATTGGCGGAGAATGACGTGATGAGTGAGCGCCAGAAGCTGCTCAAAAGGCTCGCCATCTCCAACAATATCTTTGGTCTGGGCTACTCTGGGAAGAGCTTGCCCGAGATCGAATCGGCAGTCGTGGACCTCTTGGCGGAGGCGCTAGGGGTTCCGGCGATTTGGCTGCTTCATTTGGGCGGGGAGTATCTCGAATTGGGGTCTGTGCATGGTGCAGACCCGCTGGTCTTGAACGAGCAGGTTGCGTACAAAGACCTCGGCGTGGGTAGCTCGAGGCAGCTGTTCAGGAAAGGCCCAGAGCGGGTTGTTCGGCGCGTTGGGCTTTTTATGCGGCGGGAATGGTCGGAGGAAAACGGCATCTCTCGAGTGCTTCTTGTGCCCCTGGCGTTCGAGAATGAGCTAGTTGGCGTGGTCTGCATGGCGCTTATTCGGAGGCGTCCTGGGCCTGATACCGAGTTTCACAGGGCGCTTTTGGCGGACGCTGCCGCTGTTTTGGGCCGGGCCAAGAAGATCGAAATGATCGAGTCCCAGGCAAAGAAACATCAGCGCTCGGCGCGGAGGGCCAACGAGCTCGTGCAGTTCGCTAGGGCGATCGACTCAAACGACGTGGAGCTGATCTGGGACAGGGCTATTGAGCGCTTGCCGAAGATGTTTTCGGCGGAGTTGGTCTCCATATTTCTGTATGATGAGGCAGAACATAAGCTCGTTCTCAAGCGTGGGTATAACCAGGACTTTGAGGGTGGCATCGAGGTTGCGCTTGACGGCGAGGCAAGCGGTGGTCTCATGGCAACTGCAATCAAGCATGGAGGGCCCTGGCTCAGCCAGGACGTTCGCGCACACAGCGCGAGGCGGAGTGGGGCGAAGTATCGGACAGATTCCTGCCTGATTATCCCGCTTCGAGAGAGCAGCAAGAAACACAAGCTCATCGGCGTGGTCAACTTCGCCAACCCAACTGATGAATCGGGATTTCAGACGGCCGACCTCGATTCTGCGGCAATCGTTGGGGAGCTTCTTGGGACGAAGGTTTCCAATGCCCTGATGTGGGCCGAGCTACAGAAGCTCGCAATAACTGATAGCCTCACTGGGCTTTTTGTGCACGGGTATTTCAAGGAGTCGCTTGAGCGAGAGCTGATGCGTGCGGAGCGTTTTGGCAAACAGCTCTCCCTGCTGATGATAGACGTTGACCTATTCAAGCAGATAAACGACATATTCGGCCATCCGGCGGGAGACAAGGCGCTGGTTGCGATTTCGCGCATTCTGGCTGACAATGTCAGGGATAACGTTGACGTTGTGGCCAGATACGGCGGGGAGGAGTTCGCGATAATTCTTCCAGAGACCGCGAAGCAGAGCGCCAAGGAGGTTGCCGAACGCGTCAGGTCGCAGGTGAGCAAGCGTCCGCTTTTATATTATGTTGAGGCGGACAACAAGCGAAAGTTGGTGCCAGAGGGCACTGAGGGAGCCGAGGCTTTCCACGCCACGATCAGCATCGGCGTTGCCTCATTCCCGAGCGACGCTAAGCGCCCTGAGAGGATGATCGACATCGCCGACGCGGCCCTTTATGCGGGGAAGTCAGCGGGAGGGAACAAGGTTGTTCTTGGCGCGAGCAGCGCGGCTGTTTGACCGAGAGTGGGTGATGTTGGGTTGGCCTCACGGCGCTCACGGGCAAGGGCCAGCATGCGCCTGCACCACGCGAGTTCATTTTTGAGCCGGGACAGTGCTGAAGATTCGCTCCCCCGCTAAGCTGAATCTGGTCCTTGAGGTCCTGGGCGAGAGAGCGGACGGCTACCACGAGCTCAGGACGGTGATGCAATCGATCGACCTTTGCGATGAGATATCGATCGAGGAGCATCCTCTCGCGGGCCATCTCGAGCTGCACACGAATACCATGCGCTGCCCTGTTGATGAGAAAAACCTCGTTTGGCAGGCGATACACTGGCTTCGTGAGGCGACCGGCTTCGAGGGGGGGCTCGTCATTACGATTGACAAAAACATCCCAGTTAGCGCTGGGTTTGGCGGAGGAAGCAGCGACGCGGGCACCGTGCTCGCTGCGCTTGTCGCCAGATACAGGTTGAACGTCGGGCAGAGCGTGCTGCACCAGACCGCGAGCAGGATTGGCTCGGACGTCTCATTCTTCTTAGTCGGAGGCACAGCGCTTGCAACCGGCAGGGGCGAGATTGTGGCTGAGGCGCCCCAGTTGGCCAAGACGTCGTTTATCCTGGCATGTCCTAGTATCTTGGTGGAAACGGGGAAGGTTTACCGAGGCCTGCGCCCGGCAAACACCCCGGCCAAGACCACGTCATCGAAAGATGCCTGCGCCTCATTTCTTGCGCACATAGCTCAGCCAGAGTGTTGGGAGATGATGGTCAACGACCTTGATGCGCCAGCCAGGCAATTGTATCCCTCTATTGACGAGGTGTTCGAGATATTGTCCGCTCTTGGGGTGAAGCACGCGATGCTTTCCGGCAGCGGGGGAGCAGTGTTCGCTCCTGTAGAATCCCCGGAGGTAGCCAGACAGCTTGCAATCAGGCTAAACACGGCGGGCTTCTGGTCCCGGGCGTGCGAGAGCATGGACCGGGCCGAGTTCAGGGAGAGCGTTTTGCGGGGCGGCGCTGGCCTTTCTGGTGAGTATTGATGGGCCCGCTCGTCGGGATGGAAGATGGATGGTCTTTGCTGTTGACCAGCCGTCGGATATCTGGCATTTTTGCTCCGCCGTTGATTCAAGCATGGATGAGCGAGCTTCCCGGCCCTTGGGGATGTATTCTTAAGAGGCAATAGATGGTATATGTACTTGGCATAAATGAGGTTCTGCACGACACAGCTGTCGCTCTACTTGAGGAGAACAGCGTCATTGCCCTGATGGAGGAGGAGCGGCTGACGCGAGTGAAGCAGAAGCCGGGCTTCCTTCTCGGGGGCGATGGCCCGACCATGTCGATCGACTGGTGCCTGAGGGCACACGGGTTGAAGGATTCGGACATCGACGCGGTCGGCGTGTCGTTCGACGTCAGCTTCTGGCAAGTGCTCAAGATGCTTTCCGACACCGTCTGGCAGAGCGTGCTCAAAACGCCTCTTAGACTGACGCTTAGGAACCGGTTCACCGAGAAGGACGTGGGGATGGAGCTCTTGAGCGCCGCGGTCCCTTCCTATTTTTTCGGAAGGCGTAGGTTCCTAAACGAGCTGCAACGGCGTTTCAAGAGGGTATTTTTCTTCAACCATCATCTATGTCATGCGGCGAGCTCATTTCACGTGTCGGGATTCGACGAGGCAGGGGTTATCGTTATGGACGGCCTTTCCGAGGACACGCCCACAACGCTTTGGCATGGTCGGGATTCCCGGATGCGGCTGCTTAGGAAGTATCCCCCCTCCCAGTCGCTGGGCAAGCTCTATCGGACAGTGAGCGGCATCCTGGGGTTTTTCAATTTTGAGGTGGGTAAGACAATGGGGCTTTCAGCTTACGGGGAGTATGACCCGCGGTTTGAGGACATGCTGGAGATTCTGGACCGCGACTACCGTGTGCACCTTCTAGCGGTTAGGAAGCTCGCACGTTATGCTCGCCGAAAGGACGAACCGATAGAGCAAGTTCACAAAAACATCGCGGCTACGCTTCAGAAACTCTTGGAGCGGGCAGGCTGCGAGCTGGCGAAGGCGGTTCACAACGAGACCGGGTGCAGGAAAATCTGCCTGGCCGGTGGCGTGGCGCTCAACTGTCCAATGAACCGCGAGATACTCGAGCTACCGTTTGTGGACGACATCTTCATCCAGCCGGGCGCGATGGACATGGGCTCCTCGCTTGGGGCGGCCGTGCTTGCGCTGGAGAAGCTGGGTTTCGATTTTGAGCAGGAGATGCGACATTGCTCTTACGGGAACGAATTCGACAACCAGTCCATCGAGCCAGCTCTTCAGGGACTCGCATACCGTAAGCTCGACGACGTGGTCTCGGTCGCGGCGAGGGCTTTGGCCCAACAGAGCATTGTGGGCTGGTTTCAGGGGAGGATGGAGTTTGGGCCCAGGGCGCTTGGTAACAGGAGCGTTCTTGCCAATCCAGCTGACCCGGGGATGAGGGACAGAGTCAATGGAGTCAAGACGAGGGCGATTTGGCGGCCGCTTGCGCCGTCTGCACTCGAGGAGGACATGCCTGATTGGTTCGAGGACCCGTCTGCGAGCCCGTTTATGACGCTGAACTTCACCTTCAAGGATGGGATGGGTGAGAAGGTGCCCTCCGTCGAGCACATCGATGGGAGCGCCAGGGTGCAGACCGTGGCCAAGGACTCTCCTGGCCGTTTTCGCGAGCTGATACTGAAGTTCAAGCAGCTGACCGGCATCCCCATGCTCCTGAATACTTCTTTCAATGAGAAGGGCGATCCGATAGTATGCTATCCTAAGGACGCCGTTAAGATGTTCTTGAACGCGGACATGGACTTTTTATGTATTGGGGATTTCATTGCCGCAAAGGACCAAGGCTCGCTTGAGAGGCTTTTATCCTGATAAAGGCCTAAATATCGTGCGCACCAGAGACGATAAGACCACCAGGGATTTGGTATGTGCTCGCGAATGACTCTTGGTGGAGAGAAAATGAAAACCAATACTGTAATTGGAACTGAGGCCGACCGTAAGACAACGATCAGGATTGAACAGAAGGACGTCATCCAATTTAAGGAAGGGATACTTGGTTTCCCAAAGTCCCACGGGTATATCCTTATCCCACACGAGCCGGACAGCCCTTTCGCATGGCTCCAATCAGTTGACGAGGACAACCTTGCTTTTCTCCTGATCAATCCAGCCAGTGTGAAGCCTGATTACGTCGTCCGACTGCCTCAAGAGGTTGCCAAAGACCTGAAGCTGGCCGATGTCTCTGACGGCGTTGTTCTCGCCATCGTGGTCGTCCCCGAGGACCCTCGCATGATGAGGATGAACCTCAGGGCACCGGTCGTCATCAACGCTCGTGAGCGGCTTGGCCGACAGGTCGTGCTTGAGAACGCTTCTTTAGAAATTCGTTACCCGATCCTGTCCGAAGAAGAACAGGCCAAGCAATACTGATGCTAGTTCTCACCAGAAAACGCGATGAGTGCATAATCATCGGGGACACGATCGAGATAATGGTCGTGGACATCGGCCAAAAAGAGGTCAGAATCGGCATCAGAGCGCCTCGTGAGCTGAGCGTGCACAGGAAGGAGGTTTACGAGGCCATATTGCGGGAGAACATCGCCGCCAAGCTGTCATCCCCAAAACCACTGAAGCTCCCGAAACTAAGGGAACCAGCCGCAGATTAGCGCTCGACATTCTGCGACACGCGATGAATTGACGACTCCCTCATCGTCCGGCGCAAGCCGAGTCGCTACCTGAGTAGGTCAGAGAGCTCGGAATAGCGCGACATGGTCTCCTCTTTGATGGCAACAACGTCTCTCTCGTTCATGTTGTGTTTGAGCATCAGTGGCAGGGTGGCCAGGTCCTCGTCGGTTGGAGTGGGGTGGCCGCAGCGTTCCATCGGGAAGAACTCGTTGGCCGTCCAGAGTATCTCAGCCAGGGCTTTGTTTACCTTGGCCGCTTGGGGGGAGTGGTGGTGAGATACCGCGTCCGACAGAGATGCGGGCATATTCCACAGCTCGAACACGTGGCCCGAGACCTCGCTGTGATCGACACCGATGACGTCCACCTCGACCTGAGAGAACTCCAGCGAGAGCGCATCGCACCACTGACAGAACCTCGATATGTATCCCGGCATCTTGTCGAGGATGGTGAGCTTGCCGATGTCGTGCAATAGTCCAGCCACGAAGGCCTCCTCGATGTCTTGTCCGCTGTCGAGTCGCTTGGCCAGGATGCGGGACGTGATTGCACATTTGAGGGAGTGTTCCCAGAGTGCAGTGTGGTCAGAGTCGTGACTTCCGGCCTTGCGAAAAAGTGTGTGCGCCGAGGCGGTAACCGCGAGCCAACGAACGGTCAAGAAACCGAGCGCCGTTATCGCGGCAGTTAGCGTGGACACGCGGCCTGCACGGCCATACAACGCAGAATTCGAGAACTTGAGCACCTTTGAGGCGAGCGCCTCGTCCGTCTCGATCATGCGCTTCAGCTCCGGCAGCTCCGCCCTGGGATCGGACGTGATCTGCATCACGCGCACGGCGATAGCTGGGAGCGCTGGCAGTTCCTTGGGCTCAGCAAGGGCACTGACCATGTCCAGCTCCGCAAGCTTCCTCCTCTCCCCCACCATCTGCTCGTGGGCAACCTCAACGTCCAGCATCTCTGTAACCTCCCCAATCATCGCGACCTGTCAACTAATGCACATGCTCAAATAATCGTGCAGAACGCCGCCTCTGTCAACCTCGCTCGAGAACCCGCGCCGGCCTGGGATATGCAATCAGTCCGATGTCGTTCCCTAACCGCATCACCTTGTGCACATCAAGCTGCATTGCCTCAGAAACGGACGCAAACCCGACACCCGAGACCGAGGAAATGCTCTCACGGCCGCCCAGCACCTTCGGCGCTATCATGAAGACCGTCTTGTCCACGAGGCCTCTCGAGACAAACTCCCACGCCACCTCGGCACCGCCCTCCACCAGCACGCTCGTAAGCCCTCGCTCTGCCAGCGCCCGAAGCACAGCCTCGACATCGACGCGCCCGTCTTGAGCCCCAGTTCTGATGAACGAGGCGCCTGCACGTCTGAGTGCCTCCTCTCGTTGCACTGCCGCGGCATCGGTGGTCGCGATGATTGTCTCCCATTGGCCAGTCGTAAGGACCTTGGCGTCAGGCGGTGTTTTCAACATGCTGTCGAGAATCACACGAATGGGGCGGTCTGGACGTGCTGGACTCACGTGGCGGACGGTGAGTTTGGGATCGTCTTTTTCCACAGTTCCCCTTCCCACGAGCACAACGTCGCTCTCAGCACGCAACCTGTGGGCGAACTGCCGGGCTTTGAGACCAGTAATCCACCTCGAGTCGCCGGACTTGGTGGCTATCTTGCCGTCCAGCGTTTGGGCGAGCTTGAGCGTTACGAAGGGCAGGCCGGTCGTGATGAACTTGAAATAGACCTCGTTCAGAAGTCTGCACCGGTCCTCCAGGACGCCGACCTCGAGCTCTATGCCCGCCTTTTGGAGGATGGCGATGCCCCGGCCCGCGACGAGCGGGTTGGGGTCAACGGTGCCCACAACGACGCGTTTGATGCCGGTCTTGACTATTAGACCAGCGCAGGGCGGTGTTCGGCCGTAGTGGCTGCATGGCTCGAGATTCACGAACATGGTGCTGCCGGAAGCTGCGGAGCCAGCCCTTCTGATCGCCACCACCTCGGCGTGAGGCGCGCCCGCGCGAACGTGATAGCCGCTGGCGATCTTTGTGCCGTCCTTGACCAGCACAGCGCCCACCATGGGATTTGGAGACGTTTTGCCCCGGGCTCTGGCCGCGAGCCGCAGGCACTCCTTCATAAACTTGACGTCAAGGTCAGTCATACCAGACCCCCGACAAGCATGGCTTCTCGGTGCGGGCTGCCATTTCAGTCCCCAAGTGGATCGCTGGACAAGCCCAAAAGGGCGTCTGCAAAGGCACTCGGCTGGAATTCGACCAAATCGTCGATCTTTTCCCCCGTGCCCAGAAACAGTATCGGGATCGAGAGCTCGTCCACAATCGTAACGACAACACCGCCCTTGGCCGTCCCATCGATCTTGGTCAGCACGATACCTGTGATCCCGTCCAGCCACTCGCTGAACTGCTTTGCCTGAGATACTGCATTCTGGCCCAAAGTCGCGTCAAGCACCAGCAGCGTCTCGTGAGGCGCACCATCGGCGTTCGTCGCGGCCACGCGACTCACCTTGGCAAGCTCCGCCATGAGGTTTTTCTTGGTGTGCAGTCGCCCGGCGGTATCGACAATGACCATGTCGGCACCCCTAGACCGAGCCGCCGCAATGCCGTCGAACACCACAGCGGCCGGGCTGCCGCCTTCCTTGTGCGCTATGACCTCGACTCCAGCTCGCTCTCCCCAAATAGTCAACTGCTCGATAGCGGCTGCGCGGAACGTATCAGCGGCAACCAGTATCGGCGTTATTCCCTGTTGTACATACCGCATGGCGAGCTTTCCTATGGTCGTTGTCTTGCCAGTGCCATTCACACCAACGACCAGCGACACGAACGGACGCTGCCGGGATTCCAGCACTGAAGGCGCCCGCCTGCTCTCGCCAGCCGACAGAATCTCAACCAGCGCCCTCTTCACGGAGAGCTTGACCATATCAGGCTTAGTCAGCTCTCGCCGTTTAAGGTCCTCGCTCACTTTCGCGACGATCTTATCCACAGTGTCAACGCCAACGTCGGCAAGGATCAGCGCCTCCTCAAGCTGATTCAACAGCTCGGGCGAGATGTGTTTTGCGCCGAGGAATATCCGGCTCAGACTCGCCGAGAGCTTCTCACGCGTCTTGAATAGGCCCTTAACTAAACGTTTCCGAGTCAGCTCTCTCGGTTTTGTGGATTGCTCCTGAGTGCCGTTCCCCTCTTGCGGCGAGGCCTCCCGCTTAGCATCGGCCTCTGCGGCTTTCTCGCCGTGCTTAGTTTTTTTTGAATCAAAACCGAAAAAACGCATCTAACTCACCTACCTCGTGAACTTCCCGCCCTTAAGAGCCGGCCTGTCAGAACAGAAGGCCTCACTCCGGCGGACAACCTGCAACTGGAAACTTTGGAACCTCAAGCATGCAACCGAACGAGAGCCCGACTAGAGACCGCGCAGAGCGACTCCTTCGCCACGCCAACCATGCCCGCCGTAACCTCGCATTTGGCCTTGAACAAGAAATAGATGTTGGCTTCCCTCACCTCGTCCAGCGTCTCGAAGTTGGCCTGGCCCTTGCTGATGATGAGATCAGCGTCGTCAAACGCCTTCCTGAACGTGTCCGAGCACGTCTCGAGGATCGTCCCGACGCAATCACTTCCGTTCTCGATCAACTCAGCGCCCGCCGGAAGCCCAGAAGCCATCGCGTCCACCATCGTGGCGTCATTGATTACGGGCACGCTTTTGACAGCGACCTTGACCGAGCCGAACTGAAGCAGATGGCGGATTAAGGGAACGTCAAACACGAGCTCCCCGGCGTTGTCAGCGAGGAAGAGAATGTTCTTCGCACGTGCCAAGTCAGACTCGAGCTCTGACAGCGAGAGTATCCCAAACCGCTCTTGCATGATGTTCTCGACGACGTGGTGAAGGTCGATGTCGGAGTATATCCCGAAGTCTATCACGTTCCCCGCCACAGAGGTCCGAATCGCGGCCTCAAGCGGGTTCGGTGCCCTTTCTATCATAGGCTCGAAATCTCTCACCATCTTCAAGGCCATCTCTGTGCATCGAGACTTAATCTCTCTGAATGGGTCCGTCCCGTTGAGCCTCGCCCTTATTCTCCTGTAAATCTCCGTAGCGATGTGCGCAGGGGTGTCGCTCAACGTGGCGTTGCGAATCGGGTCGAGCGATAGGTCGATAATCTCCTTCACCCGAGCTGGATCGTCAGTTATCTGCGAGGCGGCGATCAGTGCCTGCCTCACAAAGCACGGGAAGCACTGTAGATGAACTTTCAACTGCCGGCCTTCTGGTCCGTGTCCTGGTCGATGTGAAGATCGGCCTGAGACGACTTCATTACCTCGTCGAGCAACCTCTCCTCCTCGTCCGCGGCAAGCGCCTGGACTATCTCATCGAGATCGCCTTGGAGAACGGAGTCGAGCTTATACAAGGTGAGGTTGATCCTGTGGTCGGAGACGCGATTCTGGGGGAAGTTATAAGTCCGTATTCGTCCGGAGCGGTCCCCGGAGCCGACCATGGACCTCCTTTCGCTATCTATTCTTTGATGTTGCTGCGACACAGCGCTGTCATAGAGCCTCGCCCGCAGGACACGCATCGCGCGCTCCTTGTTTCGATGCTGCGATTTCTCGTCCTGGCACGTTACAACCAGCCCGGTCGGGATGTGAGTTATGCGCACCGCGGAATCGGTCGTGTTGACGCTCTGACCGCCAGGCCCCGTCGAGCGGAACCTATCGACCCTGATCTCGCCCGGATCGATCTTGACCTCGATCGAGTCAGGCTCGGGCAGAACCGCGACCGTAACGGCAGACGTATGTATTCTGCCCGAAGATTCGGTTACGGGAACTCGCTGAACCCTGTGTGTGCCGCCCTCGAACTTCAAGTATTGATATGCTTGTTTCCCCGAGACGCCAACCGAGACCTCGCGAAAGCCGCCCAGCAGAGTCGGGCTCTGCGCAAGAACCTCCATTCGGAGCCCTTTTCGCTCCGCAAAACGCATGTACATCTCGAGAAGGTTGGCCGCGAAAAGGGCCGCCTCCTCCCCGCCGGTGCCCGCACGGACCTCGAGGACCAGGTCCCTGCCTGACATGGGGTCTTCCGGAACAAGCAGCTTTCGTATCTTTCGCTCCAGGGCCGCCTCCTCCGGCTCTAGCCGCTCGATCTCCGCTTGCGCCTCATCCTTGAGCTCCTTATCGTCAAGCAGTTCAGTCGATTCGGCGATCTCGGTCTCTAGTTTCTTGAGCCTGTCGAGATTCTCCACAAGCTCCGATATGCGCGAGTGCTCGATGGCGAGCCTCTGATATAGGGCGTGGTTTGAGAACACTTCCGGCTCAGACATCCGCTGTGCAAGCTTATGCACCTTGACTTTGAACCGATCGAGGTCCGCAAGAAGAGGGTTCAAACTGAGAGCGCCTCCTCCTGAGCCTTCTTGATTCGGCCCTCGCGCAGCTTCTGCTCAGCGCCGAGCACGCCATGCAACGCGGCGATGGCGACCTCGACCTGTTCATCCGATGGCTGCCTCGTAACAAGCCTCTGAAGCATCAGCCCAGGCGCCGTGATTGCTCTGACGAAAAGCGAGTTGGGGGCCTTTGCGGACAGACGAAGAAGCTCGTAGGAGATGCCAGCCGCCAAGAGCAAGACGAGTGGAAGGAACTCCAGCCGTGTTGCCGCTTTGCTGATTGGGTCTCTCTCCTGCGGGACAAGCGAGAAAAGCAGAATGACTACAACCAGCATAATCAGCAGGAAGCTCGTCCCGCAGCGCCGATGAAGGACGCCAAAATCGCGTGCAGATTCCACGGTTACATCTTTGCCCGACTCGTATGCGTGCACGACGCGGTGCTCGGCGCCGTGATACTGGAATACTCGCCTGATGTCCGGCATCAGCGAGATGCCCACAATATAGAGCAGGAAGATGAGTATCCTGAATCCGCCGTCTGCGAGGCTGAATAGGTAACTAGACCCCTGAAGCGCCGGAAACTGAGAGCCCAGCAACTCCGTGAACACGTGAGGCAGAATGAAAAAAAGGACAAGGCCCATGCCAAGTGCAGCCAGCATCGAAAGCAGGAAAGGCCAGAATGTGCCCTTATCCTCGTGGTCTTCTGAGGCGTCATGCAGAGATTCTTTAGCTGAGAAGTTGAGGCACTTGATCCCCAACGAGAGAGAATCCCAAAGTGTGGCGATGCCGCGGAAAAACGGCCATTTCAAGAGATGCACACGCTCCGAAGGCTGTCTGATGTGCTCCACCTTCGACTTGATCGAGCCATCCGCCTTGCGCACGGCAACTGCTACGGCGTTAGGTGAACGCAGCATCACCCCCTCAATTACGGCCTGCCCCCCAACTGTTAGCGGCATTATTCGTCCGCCTTGAGCCCGTATTTCCTCCTAAAGCGCTCCACGCGACCGGCGGTGTCAACCAGCTTCTGCTTGCCGGTGAAGAAGGGATGGCACTTGGAGCATATCTCGATCCTTATGTTCTTCTTGGTTGAGCGAGTCTTGAACTTGTTCCCACAAGCACAGGTAACTGTTGTCTCGTAGTACTTGGGATGTATCTTCTTCTGCATACCTATCTACCTTCCTGCAAACGTCCTTAAACCTTAAGACCCAACACCGCAGCTGAATCTTTGTTCCACCGAGGCTCAAAATGTAAAGTCCAATCAACAGTGAAGGGATTATGACAATGCTGTGCCCAAAAAGTCAAAAAACTGGCGATGATGACAGTTGTGGCAAACTCCGACAGAGCAGACCTCCCACAGAAAACCCCGTTGAAATCCACTTGACAGATGTGTTACACTCAAACTTGCCAATAACTACGCTTTATTGCAGGAGGATATGATGCGACTCAGATTGACGAATACCGTTTATGTTTTAGCGCTCATAGTCGCTCTATGCTTCCTGTTGCTGTTCTCAGCACACCTGGCCTTAGCCGTTGACTACTACGTGGATGCGGTGGCTGGCAGCAACGAGAACTCCGGGCTATCGGCCGATGAGGCGTTTAGGACGATTACGTACACGTTCGAGGTTATCAGGGCAGAGAATGCGACGCCGACGACGATCCACCTCGCTGCCGGGACCTATTCCGCTGACACGAACGGCGAGAGTTTCCCGCTCGACATGACTTCCTCCACCTCTTTGGTGGGCGAGGGCCCGGAGGTGACGAGGCTTGTTTGCCGGGACCGGGATATCGACTGTATATCTTGCGATGAGATCGCGGACATCGTAGTAGTAGGGCTTTCTATAGACGGACCACCTTCAGGGCCCTTTGGAAGTTCGGGCCTGGCTATCTCAGTGTATAACTGTTCTGGAGGCGTCTCCATTAGGGGTTGTACCGCGACGTTTAGCTCGGGGATCCGCTGTCATGTGGGTTCTGGCCGGAAGCAGCAATGCACGATGGACGTTAAGGACTGCTATGTGGAGGGTGGGCTGAGTTGTAGCGGAGCGAGCCAAGCGACGGTGGGATTCTGCACGATTGTTGGCACAGAATTGTGGGGGGGCAATACGAAGATCACTATCGAAGACTCCATCTTCATCGATGCTACGCTGGCTTTCTGGTCGGCTTCTTCGGCGGAGGTGAGGCGTTGTAACTTCTATGGTGGGAGCATCAGCCTTGAGGATGGCCGGAACCTGATCGAGAAGTGCAAGATAATCGGCGGCGGGATAACCGGCGACATACACTACGATCATGGGGGCATGTGGGGCGAGACCGTCATCCGCGACTGCCTCATAGCAGACAGGCCCTACAAGAGTGGCCTCTCTGGCGTGGGTTGGACGGTTTGGTCAATGGAACCGGGAGGGGACATGCCGTCCACTTTGGCGTCCGTCGCGCCCGCCCTGGCAGGAGAACCCATGACATTGACAGATGACAGGTTCTCGCTGGAGATGACGAACTGCACTGTCACGAACAACATTTATGGGGTGTGGTGCTACGCCGACTTCAAGTGGATCTCCGCTCCATTCCACGTTAAGATAACGGATTGCAGGATTCTCGACAGCCAATGGAGTGCTATTAACGTGCAGGGCACAGGGGTGCCCGATGGCGTTGTTCGGAACTGCATTGTGCGGAACAATGGGACTGAGTTGAGCCAGAGCGGCTCGTCGTTCAGCGTTCGATACTGCTGCGTTGAGGGAGGCTACCCTGGGGTGAGGAACTTCGGTGCGGACCCGATGTTTGTGAGCGGGCCTTTGGGCGACTACTACCTCTCGTCGCTCGAGGCGGGACAGCACACCGACAGCCTGTGTATCGACGCTGGCTCCACGAGCGCCTCAATCGCGGGCGCAAACTGGTGCACAACCCAGACAAATGGCGCCTTCGACACAGGTATGGTCGATATTGGCTATCACTATGCCGCCACGCCGCCCACAATCGTGGCGAGCATAGGCGTCGGTGGCGCAATCGTAGCTGGGGCGGACGAGGCGCCGGTCTGGGGGCCTGGGGACACGCTGAGAGCTCAGGTTGAGGTTGCGAATGAGGGCTGGCCGATCTGGGTTGACTTCTATGCGGGA